>JAFQOB010000318.1 GCA_017395725.1 Clostridia bacterium | reverse complement strand
CGATTCCACACCTAACGGTGTTTCACTCGAAATGACCACTTAATGTTGTTTGTACAAACTCTCACCCTATGGTCATTCCGAGCGAAGTCGAGGAATCTCCGTATAAGCAATTATGTACAAACGGAGATTTCTCGATTCCACACCTAACGGTGTTTCACTCGAAATGACCATAATTGATTATTTCTACAATTTTTTTGTTACATTATTAGAAAGCACGAACCAAAGTACTCCTCGGGCGTTGCCCGCACTCGAAATGACCACTTAATACTGTTTGTACAAACAAGATTCCTACATTAATTCCCTTTATTAAAGTTTTTGGTGGAGTCAAGAGGCGCTTTTTTCAAAAAGCGGCCTTTTGTCAAGGATTCGGGAGCGAAGCTCCTGACTGCCCATTACTTTCAAAGAAAAAAGCCTTCTGTTTAGAAGGCTTTTTTATGTTTAATAATATTTGATATAACTTACAGAATATGGAACTTAAATACCAAAGCCGCAAATACAATGGAAACCATTGAAAGAAGCTTAATAAGAATGTTTATTGAAGGACCGGAAGTATCTTTAAAGGGGTCGCCTACCGTGTCGCCAACAACAGCCGCTTTATGCTCGTCACTGCCCTTGCCGCCACCTGCACCGCCGTTTTCAATATACTTCTTAGCGTTATCCCAAGTACCACCGGAGTTCGACATAAATATTGCAAGTAAGAAACCTGTTGCAGTTGCTCCTGCAAGCATACCTACAACGCCCTGATATCCAAGCACTACACCAACAATCAACGGAACTACTATCGCAACGATGGTAGGAAGAATCATTTCTTTGAGACTGGAACGTGTACAAAGGTCTACGCATGACTCATAGTCAGGTGTTCCGTTACCGTCCATAAGGCCTTTAATTTCCTTGAACTGACGGCGAACTTCAATAACTACAGACTGGGCAGCCTTACCAACCGAGCTCATAGTCAAAGCCGCAAACAAGAAGGGCAAGCACGCACCTACAAACAAACCAACCAATACTCTGGGGTCCATTATATCAAAGTTTGCAACAATCTCTTCGCCGGCTTTAACAGCAACTTCTTTAATCTTATCAATATATGAAGCAACGAGAGCCAAAGCTGTCAACGCTGCAGAACCTATGTCAAAACCTTTACCTGTAGCCGCTGTTGTGTTACCGAGAGAGTCAAGAGCGTCAGTCTTCTTACGAACGTCTTCTTCAAGACCTGCCATCTGTGCAATACCGCCTGCGTTATCTGCAACGGGACCGTATGCGTCTGTAGCAAGTGTAATACCAAGGGTTGAGAGCATACCTACTGCCGCAAGAGCAATACCGTAAAGACCGTTAGCGGGAAGCTTTGCGCCACCGCATACAAAATAAGAAACAATTATACAAATACCAACGATTACAATGGGTATAACCGTAGAAAGCATACCAAGGCTTACGCCTTCAATAATAATGGTAGCCGAACCGGTAGAACTGGACTCAGCCAATTTCTGAGTAGGTTTATATGTATCGGACGTATAATACTCAGTAGCTTTACCGATAAGCACACCGGCGAGAAGACCTGCAATTATCGGAACACAGAATTTAAGGTTTTCTGCACCGAGAATGAAATATGTAACCGGAACTGTAAGAACAGCAATCAGAATTGCACTGAAGTTTGTTCCTCGGCTGAGAGCCTTCAAAAGCGTAGACTGTTCTGTGCTTTCACCTGTTCTTACAAGGAACGTACCTATAATAGAAGCTATAATACCCAAGCTTGCAAGTACCAAGGGAAGAGCCATAGCTCTTATTGAACCAAATGCAGTAACACCGAGAGCCATTGAAGATATAATAGAACCAACGTAGGATTCATAAAGGTCAGCACCCATACCGGCAACGTCACCAACGTTATCACCAACGTTATCGGCAATAACAGCGGGGTTTCTGGGGTCGTCTTCAGGAATACCTGCTTCTACCTTACCAACAAGGTCAGCACCAACGTCCGCCGCTTTGGTAAAGATACCACCGCCCACTCTGGCAAACAAAGCCATAGAAGACGCACCCATACCAAAAGTAAGCATTGCACTTGTTATAGAAGAAGGGTCAAGCTTAAATACGAACTTAAGAAGAATAAACCAAATCGATATATCAAGCAATCCCAAGCCTACAACTGTAAAGCCCATAACGGAACCTGCTGAAAATGCAACACGCAAGCCTCTGTTGAGACTTTCTCTGCAAGCATTTGCCGTTCTGCTGTTTGAAGCTGTCGCGATCTTCATTCCGACAAAACCGGAAAGAGCTGAGAAGAAACCGCCTGTTACAAATGCAAAGGGCACAAACCATGTGAGCAATCCCAATGCTGCCATTGCAACAAGAACAACAAACATACATGCAAAAAATATACCAACAACTTTATATTGGCGTTTCAGGTATGCATTTGCTCCCTGTCTTATCCATTTTGATATTTCTTTCATCTTATCTGTTCCCTCAGGGAACTTCATAATTTTCTTTGCAGTAAACAATGCGAAAAGCAAAGCTGCTAAAGCAATCGCCAATGTTATAAAAGGCAATAAATTTTCAAATACTTCCATAATTACCTCCACATTAATTTAGGTAAGTATTATAATACAAAAAAATTGGTCAATTGTCAACACGTTTTTGTGATTTTACTCTTCAAAACCGCTTATTTTTTACATTTTACAGTTAATTTACCTTGGTTTTAACAAAAAACATGTTACTTTTAACATTCAGTAACACCGCAAAGTTTTATTACAACCCCAATTCATTCCACATTTTTGTTACAGAATCAATTTTCTCTTTGGGCATATTTTGATTTATTTCCAACTCGTTTAAGGATTTTTTTACGTCCTCTTTAAAAACAAGATCAAACCACCGTCTGAACTGATAGGGGATAAACAACCACTTTTTCTCTTCAAGCTCGGGATACCTGTATTTTAGTATGTCATAAGGAGAAAAGATCCTTGATAATGCGTATTTGAAAACACCGCCGGTATTGCTTCTGCTTATGGCAACAAGGTTTTCAGTATTACCATAAACTCCGCCCTCCAAAATATATTCCGACAGATTTTTGGATAATTCATCGTATTCTTCACCGCCAAAATATACCCGTGAAAGCTTTCTTGCTGCATTATCCATTTTTTGCAAACTTCCCTTTTCCAGAAGCTCTTTAGTTTCATCGCTATATTCAATATATTTATCAAAAACAAACAAATCCAAAAAAGGCTTTACCCCACAACCACCATACTTTATATGTTTCACTAAATGTACAAGATGGTAAAAATAAAACATTTCATCATTAAACCTATATCCAAAAGAATAATCTTTTTCTCTGACCGTATAATCCCACATATTGTTTAATATTAAATCCACATCTTCATTAAGCCAATCCTCATTTAACAATGTATAGTGCAATTCAAGGTGAACATTACTCTTCGAAAAAAGCTGATAATCGTGATTTTCCCTACTTTCAAAGATGTAATTAAGCTTATCAACCAAAATATCTTTAGCCTTTTCAGCAATATCTTCTTTCACCAAAATATCGATATCACAGCTTGTACGCATCCAAGGCTCCGGATAATACTTTCTTATAACCGAGCCTTTTAAAAGAATAAACGGTATTTCTGCTTCGTCAAGAGTTTTGCATATTCTACCTAATTCATAATTAATATTTTCGTATCTGTAGATTGCCATAAACTGTTCGTTTACACACTTCTGTCCAAAAGCTGATTGAGTGTTCAATAGCTTTGCTTTATCAAGCGAATACGAAACCAAATGAGCTAAATCATGTTTTTTGGCGGCAACAAAAATCTTTTTCTGCGTTTCTTCGTCTTTTAATAACTCGGCAGAGTTACCGGACAAAACCGCATCAAACAGACCAAATCTCAACAGCTCAAATAACAATTCAAATATTTCCATAATAAACCTCTTTAATTAACACTACTTTTATATTATACACCATTACCCCCCTCAAATCAATACGCTAAAGAAAAAACACCGAGAGTTCAGTTTATAAACTCTCGGCATATTTTTACAGTTCGGGATAATAATCAAATATTTCTCTTATTATATCAGTAGGTCTTTCAAGGAAAATATCATATCCTATGGCATATTCAAAAACGTCAGCAAAATAAAGATAAATCATACCACCCACAAACTTCAGCGTATAATCTCTGTACACTATAGCTTCTCCGTCAGGCCTTCTTAACCTTACCAGCTTTTTCACTTTCTTTAACAGTTCTCTGTAAAACAGATGCTCCTCTCGGTTTCTTAAAAGAAGCTCCGAGGAATCCCTGCTCTTCTTGAGAAGATAGAGAGTAGTTGAAAAAGCCGTAAGCTCCATATCTTTTGCTTCAATAGCTTTGTCAAGCATCTGCCATCTTTTTATTTTAAAATAAAGGTATTTTTCTTGACTGTCCTTTGGAATCTCTTTAATATCACAACGTTTCACCGTAGAACAGCTTTCAACCTCACCAAAATATCTTATACCGGCATTCTTTCCGAAAAAACGTTTGGACTGATAAATAGCTATATACTTTACCGGAAACTGACATTCGTTCACCTGGGAATGAGGAATATGGTAAAACTTCTTTCTGAGCAAAAGGTCAAACTGATACGTATTTCTTACAACTCCAACCAATACGCATCTGTCCTTATAATCCGAATCCACTTCGTTTTTCGAATTACCTTCAAATCTTTCGATTTTAATATCAACCGTTTTTTCTTCGGTTGAACCGGCTCCGTTTAATATAGCTTTCAGTTTAGACATTACGTCAAACAATGCCATAGTATAATCTCCAAATTATTTTTTATTGCTATTTACAGCATTAAGCTTGTGCATTCTTCTGTGCTTAACCTCATCTGCCATAGGCTTGATTTCACCTGCAGCTTCAAGAGCTTTTCTGGTAAGCAACGGTCCAACAAGTTCATAAACAAGAACTGCAAAAAGGGTTATATTTCTGATAAGATTTCCCTGTTCGCCAAGCACCATTGCAGTTGCACACATACCGAGCGCAACACCTGCCTGCGGGAAAAGTGTAATGCCTAAGTATTTACAAATCTCAGGTGAACACTTTGTTGCTTTTGTACTTATAAAGGTTCCGTAATATTTACCCAAGCATCTGAAGATTATGTAAACTACACCTACGACTACTATCGCCCAGTCAGCAAACACACTAAGCTCAAGCTCTGCACCCGATACAACGAAAAACAGGGCAAACAACGGAGACGTCCATTTATCAGAAGCAGCCATAAGGTCTTCCGAAAGAGGACATATATTACAGAACACAGTCCCAAGCATCATACATACCAACAAAGAAGAGAACTGAATATGTACTGGGCCTATGTGAAAATCAAGCATAGCCAAGGATGCTGTAAGGAAAACAATGCCTATAGTAAGATTCAAACGGTTTGTATTGGAATTAAACAACTTTTCGAGCTGTGTCAATACCCACCCCATAATTGCGCCGAGTATCAAAGAACAAACAATTTCAATTATAGGATTTACAATTATTGAAATAAGGTCAACCGAACCGCTTACTATAGTCTTTGCAATTCCAAATGAAACGGCAAATACAATCAAGCCTACAGCGTCGTCAAGGGCAACAATGGGAAGCAGCAATCGGGTCAACGGACCGTCTGCCTTGTACTGACGAACTACCATTAATGTTGCCGCAGGGGCTGTCGCCGTAGCAATTGCACCCAAAGTAATAACTTGAGGAACAGTAAGCTTGTCGGGCATAAGTAAATGCAATCCCAACAAAGCAAGGTCAACGAACAACGTTGCAACCAGTGCTTGAATTATACCTACCACAAGCGCCTGTTTTCCGGTCTTTTTGAGTTCTGAAAGTCTAAATTCATTACCGATTGAAAAAGCAATAAAACCGAGAGCTACTTCTGAAATAAGTGCCAATTCTTCTACTGCTCCGTGAGTGTCAAAGCCCAAACCGTGTATACCGAGCTGTCCCAATACATAAGGACCGATAAGAACACCGGCTATAAGATACGCCGTAACAGACGGAAGCTTTAGAGGCTTAAACAACCTCGTCATAAGAAGTCCAGCTATAAGAGCTATTGAAACTGATAATAAAATTGCCAAAACTACGTCATCTCTTTTTCTATATAATTATTGTATACCGATTTCTGTACACAAGGAGTGATTATAACATAAATCATTACTTTTTACAATACTTTTCGACAAATAATATGTTATATTTATTTAAAAATATCAACAAAAAGAATCATACCGTTTTTACTGTTTTCTTCATCAATTTTTCCCATACCGATATAATAATCCTTTCCGTTACAAACAAAGGAAACCGGCGGAATATCGTAATTAAATTCAAACAGCTTTATGAATTCATCTGTTTCACCTTTTTTCTTAACCCAAACCGACGTATTGTACGTTCCGTCATCGTTGGCCTCTCCGTAAAGAGCATATAACCGTCCTTTATACTCACACAAATCGTATACAATACCTTTTTCAAAAATCTTTATTTTTAAAAAATCATTCATATTGTCGGTTGAATATAATATTCCAAAAGTAAGATACAATCTGCCGTCAATATAATAATTAGCCGACATAGACCTGTGGGAAAAAGATTTTCTAAAGACCTTTTTTATACATTCGTTGTCAAAAACAAATTTTCCGTCAATATATTTATATGCATCATAAGTATGGTCGTCTGAATTAGGTAAAAAAACATACATATCCCCATTCAAGAACAAAAAATCATATACTCTGACCACACTCCATTTTGAAGTGTCAACTTCACCCCCATTTCTTTCAAAAGGAATTTGATAAAACGTTTTTCCTTTATCTTCGGAACAAACTACCGGATAGGAACCTGAAATAACACCTATTCCCGCAAACAGCTTACCGTCATATTCTACCATATCAAAATTATGAATACCGTTAGGAATAGTCCTTACGGTCTCCCAGCCATTATCTGTCTTTATATAATAATTTCCTAAAGACCAATCATCCTTTGGGTCTATTCCGGGAGCGATAAGCTGACCGTCAATGACAGCAAATCTGTCAACCTCTTCATCGGGAACATTGCCTGTATTTTCCCAACATTCTTTTGTTAAATCATAAGCCCAAATATCGACAGGACCCGTATCATCTCCGTAATCTCCGCCTCCGACGTACAATTT
>JAFQOB010000317.1 GCA_017395725.1 Clostridia bacterium | reverse complement strand
GAGATACAAGAGACCTAAGAAGCTTATATTTGCAAAGGTTCCCAGAAATCCCACAGGAAAGATTGAGAAACCCGTATTGCGTCAGATGTACGGTGCAGGTCGACTTGTAGAGGCACAGACGACAAAATAAACAAGCAAAAAGCAATAGAAAAGATAAGGTGATAAAAAGTGTTTATTAAAATAGCAATGTTGGTAGTATTTTTCGGTGCAATGATAGGTATCGGCTTATATTGCCGCAAACATTCGACAGACGTTAACGGTTTTGTGCTGGGGGGCAGAAGTGTAGGACCTTGGTTGACTGCATTTGCATACGGTACTTCATATTTTTCAGCAGTTGTATTTGTTGGATATGCAGGTCAGTTTGGTTGGAAATACGGTATTGCGGCAACGTGGGCAGGAATCGGTAATGCAATTCTCGGTTCACTGCTTGCGTGGATGGTGCTTGGCAGACGTACCAGAATAATGACACAGCATTTGGACAGTGCGACGATGCCTCAGTTTTTTTGTAACCGTTATAACAGCAAAGGATTAAAGCTACTGTCATCTGCGGTAATATTCATATTTTTGATTCCTTATACAGCGTCACTTTATAACGGACTCAGCCGTTTGTTTGGTATGGCGTTTGATATTCCTTATGAATACTGCGTAATAGTAATGTCCATATTGACTGCGATATACGTTATAGCGGGTGGATATATGGCTACGGCTATTAATGATTTTATTCAGGGAACAATTATGATAGTTGGTATAATAGCAGTAATAGCGGCAGTTTTAAATACACAAGGCGGACTTTCTGCGGCAATGGAGAGCTTGAGTCAGATTTCAAGCGAAGGTGAGGGAATAAAGCAAGGTGCTTTGACTTCATTCTTTGGACCCGACCCGATAAATCTTCTTGGAGTAGTGCTTCTTACTTCTCTTGGAACTTGGGGACTTCCGCAGATGGTTCAGAAATTCTATGCAATAAAGAACGAAAAAGCGATTACTAAGGGAACTGTTATTTCAACGATATTTGCTTTGATAGTTGCGGGCGGTTGTTATTTTCTTGGCGGCTTTGGCAGATTATTTACGCCGGACACGACGGCAGAGGGCGCGATTATTTTTGATTCAATAGTACCTAATATGCTTAACGGTTTGTCTGACGTTTTGATTGGTGTTGTGATTGTGCTTGTTTTATCTGCATCAATGTCAACCCTTTCATCTCTTGTTTTGACGTCAAGCTCAACACTTACTCTTGACTTTATAAAAGACAATATATCAAAGAAGATGAGCGAAAAGAAGCAAGTATTGATTATGCGTGTTTTGATAGTTGTGTTTATAGCAATATCGGCAGTGATTGCGATTGTTCAACATAAAGGCGGTATATCATTTATAGCACAGCTTATGGGCGTATCCTGGGGAGCATTGGCGGGGGCGTTCCTTGCTCCGTTTTTATACGGTTTATATTGGAAGGGAACCACAAAGGCGGCTGTATGGGTTAATATAATATTCTCTACGGTAGTAATGGTTGCGAATATATTGGCAAGAGGCTCTTTCCCGACAATATTGCAGTCGCCCATAAATGCCGGTGCATTTTGTATGATAGCCGGACTTATAATAGTACCCGTAGTAAGTGCTTTTACGAAGAAACCGGACAAGAAAGAGGTTGAAGAGGTATTCTCTTGCTATTCGAAAAGCGTTACCGTATCCGTAAAAGAGCATATGGGATAAATAATTTAGAAAAAAGTTAAAAATTGAAATAATATAATATTGAATATATTTAGCGTTTGTGATATAATAACGATATTATTTTTTGATACAGTTCCTCCGTGTTTTAGCGGAAAGAAAGAGAGGAAAAGATAGATGAAACAGCTAATGTTGGGTAATGAGGCTGTTGCGAGAGGATTGTTTGAGGCGGGATGTTCATTTGTATCAAGCTACCCCGGAACACCCAGCACTGAAATAACCGAATGTGCGGCAAAGTACCCTGAGATATATGCGGAATGGGCACCTAACGAAAAGGTTGCAATGGAGGCTGCATTCGGTGCGGCTTTGGCAGGAAAAAGAAGTTTTTGCGGAATGAAGCACGTTGGACTTAACGTTGCGGCAGACCCGTTGTTTACAATATCATATACAGGAATAAATGCAGGAATGGTTATTGGCGTAGCCGATGACCCAGGTATGCATAGCTCACAGAACGAGCAGGATTCAAGACACTATGCAAAGGCGGCGAAGCTGCCAATGCTTGAGCCTTCCAATTCTAAGGAAGCCCTTGAATTTGCAAAGGCAGCTTATGAATTATCCGAAAGCTTTGATGCTCCCGTTCTTTTGAAGATGTGTACACGAGTTGCTCACTCACAGAGCATAGTTGAGACGAGTGAACGCGTTGAAAAGAATCAGGTAGAGTATGTGAAGAATCCTTCAAAATACATAATGATGCCCGGATTTGCGAAGAAGAGACACCCGATTGTTGAAGAAAGAATGGCGAAGTTGTCTGAATATGCTTTAAACTCTACACTCAACAAATGGGAAAAGGGAACCGACAATAAGATAGGTATTATTACTGCCGGAACTTGTTATCAGTACGTAAAGGAAGTTTGCGGAAATGACGTAAACATTTTGAAGCTCGGTATGGTTTGGCCCATTTCCGAGAAGATGATAAAAGAATTTGCAGCTTCCGTTGAAAAAGTGATAGTAGTAGAAGAGCTTGACGGCTTTATCGAAGAATTTTGCAATGCACTCGGAATTGAAACCGAGGGCAAGAACTTGTTCTCAAACATTGACGAATTATCTCAGAATAAGGTTGCAAAGGGACTTGGTGTAGAGTATACCGAGGGAGAGGCTGTAGATGCTGTTATCCCCAACCGTCCCCCCGTTATGTGTGCGGGTTGTCCTCACAGAGGTCTTTACTACGTTTTGTCAAAGCTGAAGCTTAACGTAATCGGCGATATAGGCTGTTATACTCTGGGTGCAGTTGCTCCCCTTAACGCAGTAGACAGCGTAATTTGTATGGGTGCTTCCATATCGGGAGCTCACGGCTTTAACAAGGCAAACGACGGTAAGAGCGACGGTAAGACTGTTGCGGTAATAG
>JAFQOB010000316.1 GCA_017395725.1 Clostridia bacterium | reverse complement strand
GCATTGAACGAAGGCCCTGCGCGGGTGAATTACATTGATGAGCGCCAAAAAATAGGGAAATGCCGTTTTCAATATCTACTGCAAGGTACGAGCAAGCCGCACCTCCCCAACCAAAGTCGGTGTATTTGTCAACCCCCTTTGGACATCTTACACCCAAGCCATAACCGTGTGTGTCGCTCGACCATTTTCCGAGGTCGGTAGTCATAAGGGCAATGGTTTCAGGCTTTAACAATTTGTACGTTCTTAACCCTTCAAGAAATTTTATGTAATCGTCAACGGTTGATATTGCGCCGGCGCCTCCCGATGCATATTCTGTACCGATTTTGTAATCAACTATTTGTTTGCTTATTTTCACAAGTTTACCGCAAGAAAAATTGTATTGCGGAGATATAGTATCAAGTTCGTTTTCGGGTAACATAAACGTACTGTTACTCATTCCGAGTACGTCAAAAATATTCTTTTTAACGTATTCTTCAAATTTTTCGCCTGTCAAAACTTCAATTAAGGCTGCCAATACGTCGTGGCTTAACCCATATTGCCATTTTTCTCCCGGCTCAAAAGACAAAGGTTCTTTTGCAATATATTTCATTGTTTCACGGGTAGGGCAACGACCCTTTGATTCTTCTTTGAATTTCAAAATATCGGGAGATGTAACATTGTATGAAAGTCCAGAACTCATACCAAACAAATCTCGAATGGTTATGGCTTTTTCGGCTTTTTTTATTCCGTTTTCGGTTTTTACCGTCATTTCTTTAAATTCGGGCATATAGTCGGACAGCTTGTCATCAAGTGAAAACAAGCCCTTTTCAAAAAGCTGTAAAGCGGCAGTACAAGTAATAGGCTTTGAACAGGAATAAATATTAAATCTTTCTTTTCCTGTCATTTTTACTTTGTTTTCGACGTCGCTATAGCCGTTTGCATAACGCAATACACACTCTCCGTCTTTGTATATAACCAAATCAAATCCGGGGAGTCCTTTTTCTAACATTGAATCGCAGAAGCTTTTTATTCTTTCAAACATAAAACTGTACTCCTTTTTATCGGGGAGGAAAATTTTTATAATATTAAAAAATGCTTGTATGGGTAATAATACTCAGCTGAAAGTCGAATATCACCGCGTAGCAATACAATTTGCGAAAAGTAAATTACAGCGAAAATATTTATCAAAAGCAGAGCAGGCTATTATTCTTTCCGTAAAAAATACGGTCCACATAAGTCTCCCTCATGTGTTTTAATATATGTCCAAGAATAATCTTTAGCAACTACATAAAATTCGCTCAATTTCGCATCAATTTTTTCTGCAGTGTAAAATTGAGGAGAAAGATTATCTGTTACACCATTGCCGTTAAATATATCGCAACATATACATTCGTCTTTTATTGCTTGATTAAAAGCTCGACGAGCATCATTTCCTACAAGTAATCCGTCAAATTCGATGAGTTTCCAGGAGAAGATATGCCAAATAAATTGATTCTTAATATACTTTTCAAACTGGTCTTTGGAAAGCTTAGGTGCAAAGTTTCGCAACCACTGATTTACGAACTTCTGCTTCGTCATTGAGAATTTCGCCATATTTGTCATCTCCTTTTTTATAAGTATAACACATTTAATGATTAAAATCAACATTTTGCGGAGAAACGCTGTCTTTTCTTTGAAAACAATAATTCAAGAGAAGAGAGAAGAGTGAAAAGAACAAAAAGAAAAACACGGCACACCCCAATGGGTATTCCGTGTTTTTGAAAAGGGTGCACAAATTCAATGCTACTTTGTTTTTTGACCTATGTGTTCGAACCCCTACATATTATTTTTAAGATATTCATTAGCCTGTTTAAGTAAAAGTTTTGAATTTGGAAAACTCAACATTTCATAAGCATCAAGAAATGGTAGAATTAAAAAATCAAACTGCTCAAATGTTTTATTAGATTTTGGAATTTGATTTGAAAAATCGCCCAAATAAAAAATACATATTTTATCGTTCCCATTTTCTAACTTATATTTAATTTCTGTACGAAAACCCTTCACCAATTCAGGCTTAATTGATGTTTCTTCCCAAGTTTCACGCAACGCAGTTTGTATATCTGTTTCTTTAGCTTTTGTATGCCCTTTTGGAAATCCACAGACACCTTTATTATCTTTAATTAAAAGATATAATATCTCATTATTATTTATAGTAAACAAAATGGTCCCACAAGATGTTTCCAACATCAAACTATCACCACTTTAATATTGTAATATAAAAATATCAAACCTTTTCTTTTAAGGTTTTACAACTCGAAATTAAAATTCTTCTAATACGACCACAAAAGTTTCTGTGTTTTTTATATGTATTTTCATCTATAACATTTGTATTAAAAAGTAATTTCAGCCAACCTTCTGTTTCGCTACATTCTTTCAATGCAATTTCAAATTTGGAAAGCATATCTGCCCTACTTTGACCGTAATTTGCTTCGCGAATGTTCGCATATACACTGCTCGAACTTTTACGAATTTGAAAAATAGTATTCGAGGGAGCTTTTATATTTTGACAAAGAAGCTCTACATCAGTTGCAAGTTGTTCTGAATATACAAGCAAATAATTCTTGGGCATAATCTCACTTCCTTTGTAATGATTATAGCATAAATCCACTGATAAATCAACGCGAAGCGTTGTATATCATCAAAACGCAGTTTTGTATCTCATCAACGGTGTT
>JAFQOB010000315.1 GCA_017395725.1 Clostridia bacterium | reverse complement strand
CTCAAAAAAATAAAAAGGGTAATACTGTTGTTTTAGGAGAAACGGTATGTCCTGCTTGTGGTTCTTCTGAGGCTACATATCTTCCATAGAGAATAAAACGCAGTAGTTTTTTTGAAAGATTTACTATGCTTTTAAGTGTAGTTTTAGCTATTGTTGGTTCATTCTTGTTCTTGAGCATTTCATCATTTGTTGTTCCGTATGATTTGTTTGAGTTGACCTTCTTGTTCTTTTTTGTAGGTGGTATTATAGGTGCGGTTGTTGGTGATTGCATATCTAAAACTATTGTTAAACGAAATAGGATTCGTAAACATTTGCCTAATAAATGCTACCGTTGTGACGAGTGTAAAAAAGTATTTCTCAGCGATAAATAAATTGTTGATATAATGCGGAGTTTATTATAATGACCTACGTTATTTCTATATTGATTACAGCGATTTTGTTTCTTGGTTTGGTTTTGTTGTTGTCTGTGAAACCGAGTATATCGAAAAAAATTACGGTAGGGGCATTAGCCTTTTCCGGAATCAGCGGCTTTTTTATTTACGGATACGGTTATGCTGTGATTACCGACAATCTTATATTAGCATCTCTAAAAGCGCTGCTTGCTGTTTGCAGCTCTTTTGTCGGGGGAAATGAATTCAGTTCTATAGCTTCTGTTCCCATAATGCAGACAGTATGGATGAGAATATTTTTTGAGTTTATTCGTTTGGCAGCCTTGTACGCTACCGCAAGTGCCATTATAACCACAATAGGAAGAGAAACACTGAAAAAGTTACGTCTTATTTTGGTTCGTCGCGGAAGAATTAACGTTATATATGGAATCAACGACGATACTTTGGCTTTAGGACGCGACCTTGCGCAAAAAAAGAAAGGTATTATTGTTTTTGTGGCAGAAAAGGCAACTTCTGTTGAAACTATTGCAACTATTGGCGGAGTGATAAAAACAGATGTCCATGCACTAAGCGCTGATAGAAAATTTTTGAGAAGCATAGGCTTTTCTGCCAAAAGACGAACACTTACTCTTTATGCTGTTTCAAAAAATTCAATCGATAATATAAAATATGCAAAAAAGCTTCTTAATTCTCTTGAATTAATTAAAACACCTTCGGAAGTTCTTCGTCTTGTTATCCTTGAGCAAGAGGAGAGTGCAGTCAGCCGGCTTCAATGCACGTCTGAAAAATACGGATATGGATTTGTCAATGCAATTAATGAACCGCAGATGGCAGCACGCTTGCTTATGATGAAATATCCGCCCTGTGATTACGTTTCCTTTGACAGTGATTGTAAAGCGACTGAAAATTTTGATGCATTGGTTATTGGCTTCGGACAGGTTGGTCAGGCGGTTTTAAAAAACATCGTTATGAATGCGCAATTTGAGGGCAGTGATTTTCATTTGTCTGTCTTTGCGAAAGACTATAATTCTACTGACGGTCGTTTTGCCGATCAACTGAGTTCCTTGTGCAGTAATTACGATTTATCTTTTTACGGTTATGATGCAAGAAGCCGCGAAATGTATGACTATCATGCCAAACACCGTGATACGCTGAAATACGTTGTTGTTTGTGTGGGAAACACTGAGCTTAATCATGAAATAGCAACTGATTTAATGGATTATTTTCGTCGTTATAACCGCGAAGTCCCCGTGTTTATTTGCTCTCGTAACGGCGTAGAAGCTTATTCTTTGGATAGCTCTGAAACTGTTACATACAATATTTACCGTGCGGATTTAATTGACGGTGAACAGCTTGACAATATGGCAATGATCGTAAATCACAGTTATCAAAGCGGAAGTGATAATACCCCGTTACAAAATTGGATGGAATGTGATTATTTCAGTCGTCAGAGCTGTCGGGCTTTTGCTGATTTTGTGCCAGCAGTTTTGCGTGCTGCTAACAAAACGGAAGCTCAGGTTTGTTCAGGTGATTGGGCACTTACGGATACGCAAAAAGAGAATCTAAGTAAAACCGAGCATCTAAGGTGGTGTGCCTTCCACTATTGCATGGGATTTAGTCCTATGACAGATGAAGAATTTATTCTTCGATCTAATATTTATAAAGAGCAAATTGCAGTATATGGAACATCGAATTTGCGTATTGCTAAAAATATGAAGGACCGTACACACGCTTGTTTGGTTTCTTGGAATGATTTAGAGGTATTGTCAGCTAAAGAGGCTGCGGTAACAGGGAAGTTCCGCGACTATCAAGCAATGGATACCAATAATATACTGTCTTTGCCCGAGCTGCTTCGAGCATCAAAACAATAATTGGAATATCAAATAAATCTGCTCAACTTCATTTTTGGGAAGTTGGGCATTTTTTGGTATAAGAAAACCACCAGCTAAGCCGGTGGTTCAAAAAAGGCTTTTGCCGTTGAGCAATTTTGCCGCAACGAAACCTTCTCCAGCGGAGAAGGCTTATAGAGTGCCATACACCTGAGCAAACTAACCGATTTAGCTGGTGGTAATGATTAATTATTTTTCTTTTTGTGGTTTTATTATTAAAAATTGATATATGTCAAATGTACCAATTCTTGACGTTAATTGTTGTTACTTTTGACTTAAAAACGAAAAACTGAGCAATATATGTCCGAAAGATGCAAAGATTTGTCTTGCTTTTGATATTTATAGTGTGATAAAATAATAATAAACAGATTGTGTCTTTATCTGTTAAAATTATAAAGTGGAGTGAGTTTATGAAAAAGAGGAAAAGAATTCTTATTTCTATCACGTTGACTACCGTACTACTGCTTTTAGCGGTAGTGGTTATTGGTGCGTCTACTGTTTGGGCAGAACCTGCGGCTATTATTAACTACGTAGTCGGAAACGGTGAAGAACCCGAAAACGGCGACGTTGACGGAGACGGAGATATAGACGTTTTTGATGCGTTGATTCTCTTGAAGCAAGGAGGGCATTATACGCCTGAAGCTCCTGAGTCATTGATTACAAATAGTGACGGTTCATACGGCGGTTCTTTGGATGCTGCTACGTATGGCGAAGGTGCTCCTTTGAACGGAAAATATAACGTTGAAAATTCCGATTATTATACTATTAATAATGATTGGTATAATATGACCTCGACCGATGAAAGAATTATTTTCCCGAACTTTAAGTCATATCAGCAGACAATGCAGGATACAAGCGGTATTGCTTGCTTGATGATGATGTTAAACTACGTTGGTGAAGACGTAAAAGAGCAGTATACCGAGCTTGAACTTCTTAAATTGTACGAAGAAGTAAACGGTACAACGGTTTACGGAAACGGTACTACAGAAGAAGGTCTTATGAAGCTCATTGAAGCTTTAAACCTCGGATATACAACAGATAACACAAGCATAGATTTTGTTACAGCAGGTAATACAAACTTGGCTACGCTTTACGGTGCAACAAAGAGTATGTGTGTTGACAGCATAAAAGATGGCAAATTTGTATTAGTAAGATACCAAGGTCCAAATGGATACGGCTGGAAGCTGGTTGCAGGATATGACACACTTGGAAATGTTAAGTTAACTACAACCGGTGAAGAGACCGAAACATTTAAAGATGACGTAATTATCTTTGCTGACCCGAATGACGGATTTGACCATCTCCAGGACGGTTTTAATACCGAAAGAGCTGTTGACTTTATCGTATGGTTCAGGAATCTTGATTTCAACACAGGTACTCAACACGATAAATACAGCTACATAATCATTGACCCTAATATTGACATAGAATATGATTATCAGCCTGTAGACACAACTGTAAAGCAGACACTTTATGATTTACATTTGCCTTTGAATCCCGATGGTACTTACGGCGGAACAAGAGACAGTGCTCTTTATGGAACTATTAGTTCCGGAAATGGTTATTACAACCACACCCATACCAATTACTACAAGATAAATGATTTTTACAATATGGGCAGTGAAGGCTCGAGGGTTCTGTTGCCGAATTATACTATATTACAGCAGACTATGGCTTCTTCTTGCGGTATTTGTGCTGTGGGCTCTATGTTGAAGTATTACGGATATAATGTTAGTGAATCGTATTATGATTTTGAACTTTCTTATTTAAACGTATATGAAGGAATTTCCGGAAGTTCGATAAAAGGCGTGGGAACAGACGCTGAAACACACCAAAAAGCTTTAGAACAGCTTAGTTATCGCTCAAAAGGCACTCATTCCCCCAGATATGAAACGCCAGAATTTACATCTTATGAAAGTTATATGGCATTTTTACGTTCAAACCTTTCTGCCGGTAGACCTATTGCGATAGCGACGGCTATGGGAAGCGGTCATTTTATGACGGCTATCGGACTTGACGATATGGGCACGGATTATATCTATGATGACGTTATAATTTGTGCAGACCCTTGTGATTATTGGGATGGTTATCAGGACGGATACTGTACATACTCGGCTTATAAATTTTACACGCAGCACTCAAATATGGGGTTAAATAAGTTCTTCCAGTACGTTGTTGTATTTGATAACAAATTTGAGCAAGACGGCGCGTTCTCTGTAAGCGAAACTCTTACAAGAGCAGAAACCGGTGAATTGACAGGTCTTAAAGTTTTGGTAGAAGGCTTGTTTGCCGGTGTTTCCGACGAGGGAAGCGACGCTCCTCAGGAAATTATTCTTAAAGACGTTGAGAGTGATAAGCTTATTGCTGTTCAAAACGTTACATACGGTAAATTCCCCGATTATGGCTATGAAAAGGGTGACCTTGTTCAGCTTTACGGCACCGTTGTTTGCGAAAACTTTACCGACAACGGTCAAAATAAAATCTATCTTGAATTTGCTGACAATAATCCCGCTAATATTGCCGATACAATTGTTTCTCGTAATAACGAGATGAATTATACTTTTGACGGCGTAACACTAGTATCAAGCTGGACAGAAATGAAGAGTTTCTTCAATGCTGAAACTATGGAACCCTATACTTACGTTCGTCTTACCGGCGATTTTTGGTGCAATTCATACGCTAAGACCGGTGATGCTGTTAACCTCTACCGTTTGACTATGAACGGAAGCGCGACCTCTGCTGCAAAAATGGCTCCCGACGGTGCACGAACCATTGCTTTCAGAAGATCTATGATGGATGCAAACGTACCTACGGCGTTGACTTCATATTTCGAAAAGATTGTTATGAATGCGTCTTCTCCCGGCGGATTGACTAACAAAGATGACTGGAAAGATAACCTTGATTTCTACGCAGTTGTTACAACTGTAAACAGCTCTTATTTCTATATTACTGTTCTTGATTCCGATTGGTTGATGGGCAGCGATAAAACGATTGAAATTAAAGATAATTTCGACATAGTAGAAGAAGTGGCTTATGCATACTTCCGTCAGGGAACACAGCTTCTTTACGACCAGAACAGATACCGCAGTGAAAACTGGTCTCCCGAACAAGCAACAAAACAGCAGACCTTCTATACAGACTGCAGTTCCTACGTTCACAACGTTTACTACGAAGCATTCGGTGTGAACATCCTCGGTGTACCGCTAACGGAATTAGCTTGTAAAACATCTAACTATACTGCTTATGCAAAAGAAAATGTTGGCAAGAAAGCTGATGTGGTTGGATATTGGATGGCGACTGATTACACAACCGATGAAGAAAAAGCAGCGGCTTTGAAAGAAATATATGATAGCCTACAACCCGGCGATATTCTAACATACAGACACGGTGGATCAAGTGAGGTTTCCGGTCATTCGATGCTTTATATGGGAGACGGCTTGTTCTTGCACAGTACGGGTAAATCTGAAACACCCAATTCTACTAATCCCGACAGTGCATACAATAAAGACAGATGTGACTTTAACGAAAAGCTTCAGGGCTCTGTACAAAGATTGTTTGCTTATGAACTTTTTGAAAATACAAGCAGTTCAAGATATCTTATGAAGAATGACAGTTCTGACGTAATACGCAGTATCTCCATTCTCCGTCCTTTGAATAACAATCTTACTCCTACAGAAAAAACTGTTAACCGTATGAAGATTGCAGGTATCAACGTTGACAAGACAATTCTTCCCGGTTTGAGTGCATCTGTTGCCCCCGGCGGAGAAATAACATACGTTGCAAGTATCCAAAACCATTCCGCAAACTCTTATACAGACGTTGTATTTGAAGATATTCTTTCGGATAATCTTACGTTCGTTTCAAGTAATAAGAACTTGACAGTTGACGGACAAACGGTTTCTATGAAGTTCAACATTGGTCCTCTTGAAACAGTTGAAATCCGTTGGACTGCAAAGGTTAAAGAAAATACTCCCGTAGGTTCTCTTATTGAAAGCAAGAACACTACTGTTGGCGGTATGAAGATTTTTGAAACTGTTAATACTGTTGGTGCTTTCATAAACGAACAGCTTAATGCTGTTGCCGACAAGGCGCGTGAATATGCAACAAATGCAACAACATTCAGTAATCCTATAACCCTTGCAAGTTCTATTTACAAAGATGCTCTCGGTATCGATATTTTCGGTGTTGGTTCAGCAGCTGCAATTATTGACAACCTCTTTGTAGAAAACGGAACTGTATTTGCTCTGAATCAGCAAGGAGCGCTTGCTGAAATGGTAGTACCTCGTCTTTACAACTGCACGAAGATTTCTTCATACGACGACGTTGTACCGATTTACTTCGAGAATAACTTTATGCCCGGTGACCTTATTTTCTGTAACTGGGGAGAAAATTACAGACTTTACGTATACCTCGGAAACGGTGAGCTTGTTGCTGTAGATAACACCGCAACAGCCGCAACTCTCGTTGAAAACGGTCTTGAAGCACACAAGTTTGTAAGCGGTTCTAATCATATTTATAGATTCGATACAGTTTTAGCCAAAGTCCGTACATACGAAAAAGCAGTAGTTTTGCGTCCTTCTATCGCTCCATCGCTCTTTAATCCTGTTGAAGATACATTCTCTGTTGCTGAAGTACTTTCGGGTGCTTCGGCCGGAGAATTAGCCGGAAAATTAGTATACGTTGAGGGCTTGTTTGCAGGTGTTGCAGATGAGGGTGCGGGATATAACAAAGAATTGATACTTAAAGACGCATCAAGCGATAAGTTGATTGCTGTTCAGGGCGTAACATACGGCACGTATCCCGAATACGGATATGCTAAAGGCGACTTGGTCCGTCTTTGTGCAAGAGTTATCCAAAGAAAATTCAGCGACGGACGTGAAAACAAGATATTCCTTCAGTTTGCTAAAAACAATAATCCTACAGACATAAAAGAAACTATTGTATCAAGCGGAAATGCTATAAATTATAATCTTGACAGCGTAACGGTAATTGAGTCTTGGGACGATATGAAAACGTTATTTAAGCCCGACACACTTGAGGCTTATACATACGTCAGAATCAAGGGGGAAATGTGGTTTAATACATACTCTACTAACTCTGACAAAATACCGATAGTTAGAGTACACATGAATTCATCTGCATCTAGTTTAGCTACAATGAAGCCTGATGGTGTTAGAGCTATTGGTATCAGAGAAAATACGTTGGCAGCAAACGCTCCTCTCGCTATGAATGAGTACTTCAAAGACGTAATTGATAAAACCGGTTATCCCGGAACAAAAGGTACTTTCGATTTTTATGCTGTAGTAACTTCAACTAACAGTGTAAACTATCAGCTTACTATTCTTGAGGATGATTGGTTACTTCCCGTTGAATAAAATAGAGGCTTTATTATGAAAATAATGACGTTTAATACACAGCATTGTTTGAATTTCATTGAGCGTAAAATTGATTTTAATATTATGGCTAAAGCTATAATTGATTGTGATGCCGATATTATCGGACTCAATGAAATGAGAAATGCCGGTGCGGATTCTGCATATGAAGATCAGGTTGGCGCTCTCTCGGAGTTGACCGGAATTAAATATAAGTATTTCGCTGAAGCAATTAAGGTTAAGGGTGAAAACCCTTACGGAAACGGCATATTGTCGAAAATTCCATTTGCTCAAGTTGAAACTATTAAGATACCTGACCCTCCCAGAGACGAGAATTATCACAGATATGAATCTCGCAGTGTATTAAAAGCTAAACTCGAAAACGGTCTTACGGTTTTGATTACGCATTTTGGGCTACACCCCGATGAGCAAATCAATGCTGTTGATACCATATTAGAGCATTTGGAAGACGAAAAGTGTATTCTTATGGGGGATTTTAACGTTAAACCCGATAACTCTGTTTTAGTCCCAATAAGAGAAAGAATGATTGACACAGCAAATTATTTTAACGGTCAACTTTTGAGCTTTCCGTCTGACGTACCTACTACAAAAATTGACTACATATTTGTTAGCCGAGATATTGAAGTTGTTGATGCTGATATTCCTGCAATCATAGCTTCAGACCACAGACCCCATATAGCTACAATTAATTTGAATTGAGTTTTATAAAAAAATAATCCACAAGATTATCATTTGTTAGTCTTGTGGATTATTATTTTGTGTGATATAATATTTTTGAACTCTTTATATTATTTAAGGTGAATTATGAAAAAGTTTGTTATTATTATGGGT
>JAFQOB010000314.1 GCA_017395725.1 Clostridia bacterium | reverse complement strand
TTAACCGTTGTTAACCACCGGTGACTTATCCATATTAGGAACTGTCACAGTCTCTTCCTGTATAGGTTGCCCTTCGCCAAAATTGAACCTCAACTTTATATGAGTGCTGTCAACATATTCTACGCTCTCCAATAAATTCCGCAAAACATCTTTGTTACAGCTAAACGGAGGTCTTAAAATGTAACTGTAATTCGCCGTATTGTATGCATCTCTTACAACTACTAAAAGTGCCCCTGCATTTGAAAACTTGGCAAACACAACCATTGTACCTTTCAAATAATGAAGCTGAAATTTTGACTTTGTCGTATAAAAATCGGTCTGAGGATTATAATACTGGTCTCTTTCATCATATACAATTCTTACCATAGAATCGTTAAACTCGTCAATAACAGGCAGAGAATTCAATATTTTCCTTGATGATACCTTTTGCTCGGCTGCAGAATATATAATATATTCATACACGTCTTCCGCTTTTTTATATATCTTATGATACTTACCGTCGGATACAAGCTGTGAATTGTCTCGGCTTACCTCTTCAAGATTACAATACTGATGCACGTTCTCCAGATAATAAATATCAAGATTCTCTCCGGACAAAAATTTTGTCCTCTTCATTGAATATGCGTATACTGTGTCTTTTGAAAAAGTTTCCGCAAACGTAAAATCAACTATCTTTTCACCGTCTTCGGTGGTCATTTTATTTTTGTCGGATATATCTTCAATAGAACGCCCTACCGACAACAGTAAATAATGTTTCGAATAATCCACCTTCGGAAGTTCGTCTTTTATTCCAAGAAATGACCTTACACTATTTTCGCTTTCCATATCAGTCGCCTGATATACCATACAGTATTCACTACGCAAACCGTATCCGGAAAACCTGTCGTCGTTCATAATATTCTTTTTCAAAACATTATAATCGTACTTAACTTCGCCTATTTCTTTATATCCCAACAGCAATTGGTTGGCTGACACTATTTCGCCCTTTTGGGGTGGTTCTTTTGTTTCGCTACAGCTTTTTACCACCCCTAATACCAATGCCAACAGCGCAAGTCCTATAGCTACTATAGTAATTAGCCTTACTATTCTTTTGTCCGCTATTATGATTCTTCACCCTGCTTTCAAATAACCTTTATTTTTTATTTAAGATTTTCCGCAATAAAATCTGCTACTGCCGCCAATGCCCCGTCAACCTTAGATGCGTCTTTTCCGCCCGATACTGCACTGTCGAGACGTCCTCCGCCGCTTCCGCCTGTAAACGTACCAAGCATTCTTGCAAGGTTGCCTGCATGAGCGCCCTTTGACACTGCATCTTTACCGCAGCAAGTTACAAAGTTAAGCTTTCCGTTTGCCATTGCCGCCATCGCAACTACGATATCGGAATGAGCGTCCTTAAGCTTGTCACATGCCTTCCTTGCTACGTCTACGTTCATCTCGGCTGACTTCATTACCGCTACCTTTATGCCTTTAACGTCTACTGCATTGTTATAAAGGTCTGCAGTCTTTGCCTCGGACAACTGAGCGTTTAGTCCGTCAATTACCTTTTTCGCTTCCTTTATCTCATTCTGCAGCTGCTCTATTCTCTTCGGAATATCGCCTATATTATTCACCTTAAGCTCTTTTGCCGCAGAGTTAATAAGGTTGTTCTTTTCTGCTATATATTCAAGCACACCGTTACCGGTCACACCCTCAATTCTTCTTGTTCCCGCAGCTACAGATGACTCGGATATAATCTTAAACAAAGCCGCTTCGCTTGTGTTCTTAAGGTGTGTTCCTCCGCAAAGCTCGGTGGAGAATTTGCCCATCTGCACAACTCTTACGGTACTGCCGTACTTCTCACCAAACAGAGCTATCGCACCCATCTTCTTCGCCGATTCAACGTCTGTTTCTGTAGTCTTTATTGCCAACGCGTTAAGAATCTGCTCGTTTACTATTTTTTCAACCTTTTCTATCTCTTGGGTCGTCATTGCAGTAAAGTGGCTGAAGTCAAAACGAAGTCTGTTTTCGTCAACGTATGAACCCGCCTGTTCAATATGGTTACCGAGAACCTTGCGCAATGCTCCCTGAAGCAAGTGTACGGTCGTGTGGTTTCTCGAAATTGCCTTTCTTCTCTTTGTGTCAACAGTCGCAGAAACGCTGTCACCCTCCATAAGCTCTCCAAAATTCTTCTTGCATATATGCATATAGATTCCGTCGTGCTTCTTGGTGTCGATAACCTCGTATTCACCGTTAATACCGTATATCTTACCCGTATCTCCTACTTGACCGCCGCTTTCTGCGTAGAACGAAGTCTTGTCAAGTATAACAGTTACCTTTTCACCGTCTTCGCTTTCCATTACAGCCAAAACGTTAGCATAAGCAGTAGTCTCTTCATATCCTACAAACTCGGTCTTTTCAAGCTTCTTTAATTCATCAAAGTTTTCAGCAGTCCAACCAAAATCTCCAAGGGAGGCTCTTGCTTCTCTCGCTCTTACCTTCTGCTCGTTCAGCAATCTTTCAAATCCTTCAATATCTATGCCTATTCCCGCTTCTGCAGATATTTCTCTTGTCAAATCTATGGGGAATCCGTAAGTATCTGAAAGCTTGAATACGTCTTCGCCGCGAAGCTGCTTCGTATTATCTGCCTTTGCGTTTTCTATAAGCTTTTCGAGTATTTCCATACCCTTATCTACCGTTGCGGCAAAACGGTCCTCTTCGTTTTGGATTACAGTCTTAATATAACTGAGCTTTTCAGTCAATTCGGGATACGCCGTTGCATTTTCCTTTGCAACAACGTCGCATATCTCTGCAAGGAACGTTCCCTTTACTCCAAGAAGTCTGCCGTGTCTTGCGGCACGTCTGAGAAGTCTTCTGAGTACGTAGCCTCTACCCTCGTTTGACGGACTTACACCGTCGCAGATAAGGAATGACGTGCTTCTGATATGGTCTGTTATTACACGAAGAGAAATATCCTTTTGCTTATCCTCACCGTATTTTACGTTTGTAAGCTCGGATACCTTCGCCATTATGTTCTTTACTGTATCAACTTCAAAAAGGTTGTTTACTCCCTGCATAACACAAGCAAGTCTTTCAAGTCCCATACCAGTATCAATATTGGGGTTTGCAAGGGGAGTATAATTTCCTGCACCGTCGCTGTCAAACTGTGTAAATACAAGGTTCCAGAATTCCATAAATCTGTCGCAGTCGCATCCGGGCTTACAATCGGGAGAACCGCAACCAAATTCTTCGCCTCTGTCAAAATGCAATTCTGAGCAAGGACCACAGGGGCCGCTTCCTATTTCCCAGAAATTATCGTCACCGAGACGAACTATTCTCTCGGCGGGCACACCTACCTTATCGTGCCAAATGTTATACGCCTCGTCGTCCTCTTCGTATATGGTTACCCATATTTTTTCCTCGGGAAGCTCAATAACCTTCGTGCAAAACTCCCAAGACCACGTTATTGCCTCTTCCTTAAAATAATCTCCAAAAGAAAAGTTACCGAGCATCTCAAAGAAAGTACCGTGTCTTGCCGTTATTCCAACCCTCTCAATATCGGGAGTACGAATACATTTCTGACACGTAGTCATACGCTTCTTGGGCGGCTCTGATTCGCCCTTGAAATACTTCTTCAAGGGTGCCATTCCCGCATTTATTAGCAAAAGCGACTTGTCGTCAATGGGCACAAGGGGAAAGCTCTTGTGTCTCAAGTGTCCTTTGCTTTCAAAAAATGATAAATATGCTTCTCTTAAATCGTTAAGTCCTGTCCATTTCATAGTCCTATACTCTCCTTAAAACTCTATATCCGCTATATCGTCTTCCGCAACCGTTTTAACGCCTTCGGAAACATTAAGTTTTACTATTTCTTCAAATTTTGCCTCGGGGTTCTGATACAAAATATTCAACACCTGAAGAAAATCTCTTATTATCTCTCTCGGGGTTATCATCTTATCTGCCCCCGCCTTTGATAAGCTTTCCTTTAAAAATGCCGCCGCCTCTTCGTCGCTTACAGGCACTACCCAGTTATAGTTCATTCCGTGCAGATTCTTCACTCGCGTCACAAGAGCATAAAGCTGATTGTCATCAAGCCTTTCAAGTCTTATAACGGGTCCCATAAGGTTTCTGTAACCCGTATCTGCATACTTTCCGTCTTCAAGTCGGCTCTTTAACGCTTCATAGCTATACAACCCTCTTCGCTTATCCTCTAAAAACATAGGCGTTCCGCCGAGAATTATACCAAGCCCCTTTGAATTACCCTGAAGTGTATCGTTAAACATCGATAAAAGCTTTTCATAATTCGCTTCTCTCGACACTCGGTTCGTTATCTTATATAAATTTACACACTCGTCTATGAATACTACAAAGCCCTTATATCCTATCCTACGCACGAAAAAGGCTAACAGCTTTATATAATCATACCAGTTTTCGTCGTTTATAATTGAATATACGCCGAGTTCTTTTTTCGCTTCGCTTTTCGTTAAATATTCGCCACGCAACCAACGGAGTGCACACCCCTTAAGTGCGTCGTCATTATTCTTACTTGCTCTGTAAAACGTATTCACAACACAGGCAAAATCAAATCCACCCACGTGATTCTCTGCCTCTCGGGTTACTTCAAATATACGTCTTTCTACCTCTTTGTCAAACTCCTCAGTTCCCACCTTTAAGCCTGACATCGCAGTCTCAGACTGTATATTCGATATCCATTTCGCTATCAACGACTGCAGAGCGCCCCCCTCGGGTGACGTCTTCGTGCACATATTCTTTATAAGCTCTCTATAAGTGGCAACACCGTTACCCTTTGAGCCGTACAGTCTTCTTTCGGGAGAAAGGTCTGCATCACAGCATACGTAATTCTTCTCAACGGCATATCCCTTTACAAGCTGCATAAGAAAGCTCTTTCCGCTTCCGTATCTGCCTATAACAAGCTTCATAAATGAGCCGCCCTCGGATACGTTCTCAAGGCTATCGAGAATAGAGTTAACCTCCCCCTCTCTGCCTATGGCAACGTAAGGCGCTCCCATTCTCGGAACTACACCCGCAGAAAGACTTTCAAGAAGAGAAACCAATATTCTTTTCGGGACTCTGTTTACCTGCTGAGCCATTGTCTTATCTCCTCTTCATAATCGGGAATCAATACGTATTCCCCGTCTTTTTCTTCAATACCTATATCGCCTAAAACCTCGAAGCAAAGCTCGTTTACTACCTCTGCCAACGTCTCGGGCAGCATATAACTCTCTTCGGCTATCTTCAAAAAGCCTTTGTTATCACCTTTATATATACATAAAAGTGCTTCCTTGGCTATATCTAAAGCCTCGCTCTCAAGCGAAGCATCCGCCTTGTTGTTATCCTTATTTTCAACAACGTCTTCTTCGTATTCTTCGTATTCGACCAATCGGTCCGTCAGCTGCCACGACTCTTCTTCAATAGCTTTCGCCTTTTCAAAAGATACCTCAAAAGGCTTACGCTCTTCCTCGGTTATTATTTCAACCTTTTCTCTTGCTTTTCTTTCGTAATAAACGCTTGGCAAACTCTTGTCATAATACTCGTTCAGTATTATCTTTTGCTCTTCCGTCAGATTCTGCACACTAAGCCTTGCCCTTATTCCAAGATATGCTCTCACTCTGTTTTCACAGTATCTAACCATATCGGTTATTATAAAAGACAAGTCCTTTACGTTCTCCGCTTCAAAATAGTCTACACTAATCTTTCGCTTTGAATGGTATGAGCATACAGCACCGCTAAATGAGTCTCTTACAACATTTTTCTTTATAAATCTGCCGTTATTCAAGTCAAATCTGCCGTCTGATTTGGCCAACTCTCTTACTGCATAAAAAATGCCGCCTCTTATATGCTCGTGAAAAACCTTGTAATTCTTCTCGTCTATATACTTGCTCTTTCGCCACTTGTATGACGACAAGCTTTCCATAAGAAGCAATGCAAATCTGTCTTCCTCTTTTTCACAATAATAAAACTGCTTAAATGCCGCCGCTTCAACCGCTTCGGTATAAAATGAAGCAATTCTGTCTAAGGGTACTTCAAGCTCATTTATTAGACAGTAATCGCACACCCACTCGGCTAAAAATTTGTCAAGCTTCGTATAGCTCTTTCTGTAATTTTCCCATATATCGCAAATTAACTCCAGCCCCTTTTCCGCCGGAATTATATGGGGTAAATTAATTATCTCGTATATATACAGCAAAATGTAACTGCTGTCGGTAGGTATATATTTCCCGTTTCTAACGCAGTCTCTCCAATAAAAATACCATTCTCTCTGCCTCAACGACATCTGTATATAGCTTGGCATATATGAAAAATATTTTACGGGAGACGTCTCTTCTCTTTTTATATTGTAATACTTCTCGGCATCAACTCTAAAACGCTCGTAAAACGTATATCTTGTAGGCCAAGAATAAATCGTTACACTGTCAATAAAACTGTTTTCGGGAGAATATTCTGAAAGCTTTTTCGGTTCTTCGGACTGTCTTTTTATCGGCTCTGACATAGGTACGTAACCGTCGCCCTTGCCGTCAACAACGAGTATCGCTTCGGGTTCTTTCTCAACCTTAGTATCAAATTGTTTTTTTGTCGGAGGAGTAATCTCCCCAATATCCCAAAACATATCTAATTCTTCAATTTTGGAACGCCTTAGCTTCTTTTCGTCCTCGTTCTTAAAAATCATCTTCCCTACTCAATCTCATTTACTATCTTTTTGCAAAATCTTTCCTTATATTATAACACAAATACACACCTATGTCAATTATTTATACAACAACAGCCCCGCCTATATCGGTTAATTTTTCGTCCGATAAGCTTACAATTCGCTTTCCGCACTCTTGAATAAATTTTTTAATCAATTCGTAATCTCTGTGTTCTTCTATATTGCCAAAAAAACAAACGCTATCCTCTAAAACCACAGAACAACCGCCTATAAAACCACAGTCATATTTTGGCAGAAATATATCGCTCTTATCTACCAATAAAGCATTAATTCCGTTATCTGTGTATGCCCTATATAATCCTGCATCTGTCGTTATAAAACTATTGTCGTCAACCCGACAGGTCGAACAGGCGGTATACCCTTGACGAACGTTAATTCTTTTCTCGGCTAAAGCTTTAATCAATACGGATGTTGAATTTTCTTTTGAAAAAAGTATTCTATCCTTTGTTAGTACTGCATTAAAAAGTATATCCTCAGGATACTCCTTTGAAACAGGTTCGTCGGTAGTTTTTACGCTTATTCCAGCCAAATCAAAAACTGTCCTATTCTTTTTATAGTACTCTGCGTGGGTAATTATAGTTCCCCCGTATGAAAATATAAGCATATCTGCGTGTGATGCAACACCCTCTTGAAGTCTGTCAAATTTTGGGAGTTTTATTACGCTGTAGCCCATTTTCTCTAAGCTCTCTTCACACTTGGCACTTATCCCCTCGCCAACAAGTATTCTTCTCAAATCAATACCCCTTTTTCAAATATAAGAGTAAAGCCCGGACTTAAAGCTTGTCCGGGCTGTAGTACTTCAATATACAATTAGTTAGCTCTTGTAACCTTGTTGGAACGGAGACAACGAGAGCAGACATTAACTGTCTTGGGAGTTCCGTTTACAACTGCCTTTACCTTTCTGATATTGGGTTTCCATACTCTGTTTGTTTTACGATTGGAGTGAGAAACATTAAGTCCAAATGCTACACTCTTACCGCAGAAATCACACTTTGCCATTCCGATGCACCTCCATTTATGTTAAATCAAATAGTAAACGTATTTTTAACAAGAGTTATTATAACACAACAATTTCCAAATTGCAATACTTTTTCAAAAATAATATTTTCTGTTTTTATAATTCTTATTTTGTTCAAAATTATTTGATATTTTTATCATAAAACAGTTGACATTTCTATAGTTATATGCTAAAATGTAACAAAGATTATATTTGATTAAGGTGGTATTTGCCATGAAGAAGTTTTTTAAGAGAGTTCCCGCTTTGGTTATAGTTTCTTTAATTATTGTTTTAACTGTTGCTTTCGCTGTAATCGCTGCAAATGTTGATTCAGTTGAAACTTGGTTGGATTATTATGTAAATGGTGATACTACCGCTTTGACTGACCTCGACAAGAACGGTAGCATAAACATTCTTGATGCTATTCTCTATCACAAGCAAGGCACTGCAACTTATCCCGACGGTTACACCAAAGGAATTTATTAATATTAAAGAAAATAAACTAAACCTCATCTTTTGATGAGGTTTTTTGTTTATTTACGGCAAGAGTGGGCGGGGGCTCAAGGCGAAAAAACGAGCCTTGGGGTTCCGAGCTTGTCCACCCGCTCTACGATATAGAGGTATAGTCTGTGCAAATAAATTCCTCTCCGTCTTTTGCTTTCGCAAAATCCACCTCTCCCGTAGGGCGAGGCTCTATGTTCGTACAGACCAGAGAGGCAAGTTCTTTGCCAAGCTTTCTGCGAAAGAAAGCGGGCCTACTTTCTTCCTTAAAGAAAGTAGGTTATGTTGTTTCGTTCTTGTCGAAAACTTGTGCTATTATTATTGCGGCAAACATTATTATACAGCCTAATATCTCTCTTACTGACATCTTCTGCCCCAACAGTATCCAACCAAAAAGTGCCGCAAATACAGATTCGAGACTCATTATAATCGAAGCTACTGCCGGCTGCAAGTCCTTCTGCGCTAAGGTTTGGAACGTATATCCTATTCCGCAAGAGCAAGCACCTGTATAAAGAATCGGTACCCACGCGCCAAGTATACTCGTTATATCGGGTCTTTCAAATACAAACATCAAAATTGCCGACAATACACCGCATACGTAAAACTGTATGCAAGACAATTTAAGTCCGTTATATATAGCCGCATACTTGTCTATCGCCATTATCTGAAAAGTAAATACAAACGCACATATTAATACAAGTGTATCCCCCGTTGACAGCACAAGGGATTCCTTCATACAAAGAAGATACATTCCCGCCATCGCCAACACAACGGCTATCCACACGTTTGCGCCTATCTTCCTTCTCAAAAACAAACCGAATATGGGTATTATAATTATGTAGAGGCTTGTCAGAAATCCTGCCTTGCCTACCGTTGTATAAATAATCCCATACTGCTGAAGAGTACACGCTATCATCAAAAATATACCGCATACTGCTCCCCCGACGAAAACGCCTTTAGGGTTATACCCCTCTCTGTTTTCTCCGGGGTCTTTTTTTCCTAACGTAAATACAAGCGGCAACAGCACCGTTCCGCCTAATAAAAACCTTACAGCCTGAAACGTTAACGGTCCTACGTACGCCATTCCCTCGCTTTGAAATGACATAGCAGCACCCCATACGAGTGCCGCTATCGTTAGCATTATGGCTGCTCTGAATTTCTTAAAACT
>JAFQOB010000313.1 GCA_017395725.1 Clostridia bacterium | reverse complement strand
TCTGTATATGAAATCTTGTATAAAAGGGGCGTACCTTTCGAAAATATTGCTCATCACACATTCACCTCGGCTATAGTATAACATAAAAACACGGTAAGTGGGAATATATTTGAAAACTTTTTTATTCAAGATTAGATATAATTTCAGATTTTAGTAATGCTTCTGTTGCAATCCTTAAACCAATGCTAAACCCAACGCAAAAAGCTTCTTGTGAATTTTGATAATTTACTTCATCTAAACTCTCATTGAATTTTTCGTATAATTCTTTCTGTTTTTCGTCAAGCTTTTCTTCTAACTTTTCGCGATTTCGAAACATAAGCTTCTCAGACTTCCTTAACTCTTGGTTTGTTACCCCTAAATTTGATGAAAGTTCTAAATTTTCATTCCATATTTGCTCAATTATTTTTGTCATTTTTTTATTCCTTTCAATATTTTGTAATAAGCTTTTTACTGTAATATATCATATTGTTAATAAAAGTGTTGAAAATCGCACAAACTTGTGTGATTATTTTTTATCTCTGTTTGCAAACTACAAAATAGCAGATACATTGTCAAACCTCCATCTGACGAGGGAGGTGGCTCGGCAACATAAAATAAACAGGAGAATAGCAAATATTATTTGCCGAGACGGAGGGAGAGAAAAACATTAAGTTTTGCTATTAAAACCACGAGGCACATATACGTTTTATTTAAGTGTTTTTATCTGTATACAGAGATAATAATACCAATATTTTAAAGTTTTTCTCTCCTTCCGTCTTGCTAAAAAAAGCGACTTTTCTTTGATATTATTTCAAAGAAGAAAAGCCGCTTTTTTCTTAACGCAATCCACCTCCCCCGTCAGGTGGAGGCAAAACAAAGTGTCTGCTTTATTGGAGTGTTCGGACAGGGGAGAAATGGGATTGTATTTATACTTTTTTGGGGGCTTGCTCCCGCCTAAAAAATATACAATTCTGAACAAATAAAAATAAAGGTGAGCCAAGGTTGAGGGGTGGTTTGGCGGGGAGAAAACTTCGTCGTATAGGGGTTCCCCGAAACACACGAAGTAAGTTTTGGGGGTTCTCGTATGAGATGGCTTCTCCCCGCCAAGTCCATAGAGATTGTATTTGTGCAAATTGTTTGTTTTTTGCGGACCGTCGAGGACGTCGGTCCCTACGATATAGAGGTAATGTTTCAAGAGAACTATAGCTTTTTACTGTGTATATACAGTAAGAAAAACAATGGTTCTACTTGCTTGATATTTTTCCTAAAAGTTATTGAAAAAAAGTGTGATATATAGTATAATAAAGGGTACGAATGTGTATTTTTGGGAATTAATCTAACAAAGAAAGGCGAAACGATGAGAAAATATATTGACTGGGAGAAAAAAACACATTTTGTTTTCCCCATAGACGGTGACGTTTTGAACGAATATGACGGCGAAATACGCGACGGAAAATTATACGTTGAGGCAAGAGTAGATTCTGATACGCCTGTTAAAATAAACGGCATAAACGCAGTAAAAAAGAACGGTTTTTATACTGCAGAGGTATGTATTGAGGGCGAAAAAACAACCCTCGTTGCCGAAGGTGCAAATGCGAAGGACGAAATTGCCGTATTTACTTTGAAAAAACATATCGGTTACTACCGTCTTTCCAGTGATGACAACGTTATTTTCCTTTATGACATAAACAAGAACAAGGATAAGTATAACTCTATTTTTGATAACCCTTATCTTGCCGTATATAAGAAGGCTCACGACCTTTACGGAGCTGCGGTTCACCTTAATATTTACTATGAAATGCCCGCTGAACATAAATACTTTACCGAAACAAGAGAGTATTTCAACCTGTCTATGATGACAGATAAGTTTAAGGCTGAATGGCAGGCAAACTCCGATTGGCTTAAGCTTAATTTCCACGCAAAAGGCGACCAGCCGGACATGCCTTATATTGATACGGATTACGATAGAATTTATAACGATTGCAAAAAGGTACAGGAAGAGATTATTCGCTTTGCAGGAAAAGAAACACTTTCCAATGAGACTACGGTGCATTGGGGTGAGGTTACCTACGAGGGAACTAAGGCTGTCAGAGATTTGGGAATAAAGAGCCTTGCTGGTTATTTTGTAATTGAAGGTGGAAAACCCATAGTATCTTACTTCTATCCGAAGGACCTTACCGATTATCTTTCACAGAGAGATTTCTGGTATGATACAGAGCTTGATATACTTTACTGCAAGATTGACAGAGTGCTTAACCTGCATACTGCCGAAGAGTGTATTAGTCTTCTTGAACTTATGAATACTCAAAAAACACGCAGCGGCTTTATTGAGCTTATGATGCACGAAGAATATTTCTATACCGACTGCACACTTTATGAGGAAGATTTTGAACAGAGAGTTCTTGAGCCTTGCCGTTGGGTATACGAGCACGGTTATAAGGGTATATTCCTTGATGAAGTGAGATAAAATTTATTTCTTAACATAACAAAAATTAACGGAGATACAAAGATATGATACAGAAACCGAGAGGTACTATGGATATACTGCCCAAGGACGTTGCGACCTGGCAGTTTATTGAATCAAAGGCAAGAGAGGTTGCGGCAAAGTTCGGATTTTCCGAGATACGTTTTCCCAGCTTTGAGTCTACGGAATTGTTCCACAGAGGTGTGGGTGATTCCACCGACGTTGTTCAAAAGGAAATGTACACCTTTACAGACAGAGAGGGAAGAAGCTTAACTCTTCGTCCCGAGGGTACGGCATCCGTTGCAAGAACGCTTATTGAAAACGGTATGTGTTCCGATACTATGCCTTTAAAGCTTTACTATCTTATAAACTGCTTTAGATATGAAAAGCCACAGGCGGGCAGAAGCCGTGAGTTTTTCCAGTTTGGTGTTGAGTTATTTGGCGCGGCAGATGCGGCGGCAGATGCTGAAATAATCGCAGTTGCACATTCGCTTATAAAAGAGCTTGGCATAAAGAATACCAAATTGCACATTAACTCAATCGGCTGTCCTGAATGCAGACCCGCATACAGACAGGCGTTGAAGGATTATTTTGAAGCAAACTCCGCAGAGCTTTGCGATACCTGTAGGGGCAGACTTGAAACAAACCCCTTGCGTATACTTGACTGCAAGAGTCCAATATGCTCGGAGATAGCAAAGAATGCACCCAAGACTGTTGACCACCTTTGCCCCGACTGTAAGCAGCATATGGAAGAGCTTGAGGCTTATTTGCAGGAAATGGGTATTGAGTATGAAATCGACCCCCACATCGTAAGAGGACTTGACTATTATACAAGAACAGTATATGAATTTATTGCAACCGATATAGGTGCCCAGAGCACTATCCTCGGCGGCGGAAGATACGACGGTCTTATCAAGGACCTCGGCGGTCCCGCACTTTCGGGTATAGGCTTTGCCGCAGGTATAACAAGACTTATACTTGCTATGGAAAAATCGGGTGTTAATATAGAAAGCGAAAACAGACCTTCGCTCTATATAGCGAGTATGGGCAAGGGTGCTGCAAAATACGCTATGGGCGTTATTGCGAAGCTTCGTAACGAGGGACTTTACGCCGAGACCGATTTGGTTGGCCGTTCACTTAAGGCACAGATGAAATATGCAGATAAAAAGAGAGCAAAGTTTACGCTTATAATAGGTGATTCCGAACTCGAAAATAATAAGGCTCAGCTTAAGAATATGGATAACAGTCAGCAGACGGAAATAGCGCTTGACGATATTAATGCACTTAAAGCTATGCTTATGGCTGAGTAATTAAATAAAGGGAGTGAAATAATTATGGCAGAATTACTTGCAAAATCAGATAAAAGAACAAAATACTGCGGAGAATTTACAAAGGCAGACGTGGGCCAAACCGTATGCGTTATGGGTTGGGCACAGAAGCAGAGAGACCTTGGTAAGCTCATATTTATTGACCTTCGCGACAGAACGGGTATTGTTCAGCTTGCTTTTGACAGCGATGCAGATAAAGAAGCTTTTGATAAGGCGTTTACCGTTCGTGCTGAATACGTTCTTTGTGCAAAGGGCGTTGTAAGAGCGAGAGAAGAGGGGGCTATTAATAAGGACAGAGCTACGGGCGAAATAGAAATTGCCGTTAGTGAGCTTAAGATTCTTTCAGCTTCGCAGACTCCTCCTTTTGAAATTGTTGAAAACAGTAACGTTAAGACTGAACTTAGACTTAAGCACCGTTATCTTGACCTTCGCCGTCCCGATATGATGAACAATATCTTGATGAGAAGCAAGATTGCAAAGATTGTACGTGACTACTATGCAGAAAACGGTTTCGTTGAAATAGAGACACCGAACCTTATTAAACCTACTCCCGAAGGCGCAAGAGACTATCTCGTTCCCAGCCGTGTTCACCCCGGTAAGTTCTATGCACTTCCTCAGTCTCCTCAGCTTTATAAGCAGATTTTGATGCTTTCAGGCTTTGACAGATATGTTCAGTTGGCACGTTGCTATAGAGATGAAGACCTTAGAGCTGACAGACAGCCCGAGTTTACACAGATTGACCTTGAAATGTCTTTTGTAACCGAAGATGACGTTATGGCTATTAACGAAGGCTTCCTTAAGAGAGTGTTTAAGGACTTCCTCGGTAAAGATATAGAAACTCCTATTCAGAGAATGACTTATGCAGAGGCTATGGACCGATTCGGTTCAGATAAGCCCGACCTTCGTTTTGGTTTTGAACTTAAGAACCTTTCCGACGTTGTAAGAAATTGCGAGTTCAGGGTATTTAAGGGCGCAATTGAAATGGGCGGAAGCGTTAGAGGTATTAACGTTAAGGGCGGAGCTGCAAAGTTCAGCCGTAAGGAAATTGATTCTCTCGGTGAATTTGTAAAGACTTATCGCGCAAAAGGTCTTGCTTGGTCCAAGAACGTTGACGGCGAAATATCTTCTTCATACGCTAAATTCTTGACAGAAGAAGAAAATAACGCTATCTATAATGCTCTCGGATTTGAAAAGGGCGACCTTGTGTTTATTGTTGCAGATAAGGATAACGTTGTGTTTGACAGCCTTGGAGCTCTTCGTTGCGAGGTTGCAAAGCGTATGGGACTCTGCGATCCTATGGACTTTAAGCTCCTCTGGGTAACAGAATTCCCCTTGTTTGAATATGACGAGGAAGAGGGAAGATATTACGCAAAGCACCACCCCTTTACTTCTCCTATGGATGAAGACCTTCCCCTTATGGATACCGATCCTTCAAAGGTTAGAGCTAAGGCTTACGATATGGTTATTAACGGTATGGAAGCCGGCGGCGGCTCAATTCGTATCCATAACCCTGAAATTCAGTGGAAGATGTTTGACGTGCTTGGACTTACAAAGGAAGAAGCCGAAGAAAAATTCGGATTCTTGCTTGAAGCGTTTAAGTACGGTACGCCTCCTCACGGCGGCTTGGCGTTCGGTTTTGATAGACTTTGTACACTCCTTCTCGGACTTGACGATATCAGAAACGTTATCGCATTCCCGAAGGTACAGAATGCGACCGAGCTTATGACCGAGTGTCCTAACTTCCCCGAAGCGAAGGCTCTTGAAGAGCTTAAGATTAAAGCTTATACCGAAGAATAAAAAGAAAAAAGGACTGCTGAAAAACAGTCCTTGGTTTTTTGTGGGAACTTTTTGAAAAAAGTTCCCACACCCTCAAAAACTTT
>JAFQOB010000312.1 GCA_017395725.1 Clostridia bacterium | reverse complement strand
CCCTGCCGCAAAAGACAGAATTATATCAGAAAACTTATGGCTTATCTTCTTAAAGGCAAAACCGATTATTGAGCCTATCATTGTGGCTCCCCCAACACCGAGAGCCGTCAACAATACCATTTTCATTTAAACAATCCTCGTATTAATCTACTTTAATTCTCTATGTAACGCACAGATAAAAACAAGGCTCCCTTGCGATAGGGGTTCCCCGAGACGCACGAAGTAAGTCTTGGGGGTTCTCGTCAAGGGAGCTCCCGACGGAGTCGGGTGAGGGATTGTTTTTTACGTACAAACCATTATTTAACAACCCTTCCGCCCCGTTCCTCGGCACCTTCCCTTACACAGGGAAGGCTTCTTTTTTAAGTTTTTTACGCTTCGCTGAAGTTAGACTTATCAACGCCGCAAATGGGGCATACGAAGTCTTCCGTAACGTCAGCCCACTTTGTACCTGCAGCAACGCCCTGGCTTTCTTCGCCTACAGCTTCGTCGTATTCATAACCGCAAATATTGCATACGTATTTCATTTCATTATCCTCCAAAATTCTTATTATAGATTAAAGATCTGTCTTCCAAAGACCGTGAAGATTACAGTAAGCATAAACAGCTACTGCCTTTTCATCAGCAAGAGCAAACGTAACCTCGGGCGCTTCTCCGGGGTTTAAGCACTTACGCTGACCGCCCTTATCTGTCTGAAGATATACCCAAGTAATGCTGTGCTCTTCTGTCATGGGGTGTGCAACAGAGCCGATTTCAACCTTTACCAAGTTGCCTTCGGTCTTTACAACAGGAACGTGCTTTTCAAGACTTGCTTCAACTGTTCCGGCTTCAAGTTTTGTCATCTTCTGTCCGCAGCACATAAGGGGTACGCCTGCATTTTTAATAAGGCCTACGATATTACCGCAATGCTCACATACATAAAATTTGTTTTCACACATAATTATTGTCCTCCAAAAATTTTTTTATGTTATTTTTTATTCAATAGCTTCAAAATCTGCCGCGCCGTGCTTACACAAGGGACAAACGATATCCTCAGGCAGTTCTTCGCCTTCATATACGTATCCGCATATTCTGCACACGTATCCTTTTTTGCCTTCCGTCTTAGGCTTCGGCTTAACGTTATTCTGATAGTAGGTATAGGTCATAGTCTCCTTATCGGAAATAACTCTCGACTCGCTTACAGAGCATATAAACATACCGTGAGTATCAAGGTCTATATACTGTTCAACCTTAAGAGACATAAATGAATTAATATATCTGGGCAAGAACACCAGTCCGTTATCCGAACGAAGAGGGGTACAGTCTGCAAACTTGTCAACGTTTCTTCCGCTTGCAAAACCAAACTTTTCAAAAACAGCGAAGGGAGCATCAACCGTAAGACAGTTTATATTCATTTTACCGGTCTGCTTGATAACGTGGTGCGAATAGTTTTCTTTGTTTATCGTTACTGCAATTCTGTTGGGAACGCTGGTTACCTGTGTAACAGTATTTACAATAAGACCGTTATCCTTCTTGCCGTCATTGGAAGTAACAACGTAAAGACCGTAACCGATATTAAAGAGAGCAGTCATATCTCTCTTATTAGCTGTTTCAGATCTCTGTGCAAGGTAGTCTTTACACAACTCACCCACAAGCTTTTCGAGCTGTTCGGTGCTTTCTTCGTTAAGGGCAGATAATATTTTTACAGTAGTGTCGGTATAGGTTATGTTTTTGCACTTTTCAAGCATACCCTTCATAACCTTTGCCGCCATAGGAGCCCAGCTTCCGTTTTCAATAAGGGCAACCGTTCTGTTGCTGAAGTTTCTTTCAACCAAGTGGTTAATAAACTCACGCATAAATGGGAATATTTCCGCATTATAAGTGGTTGTTGCAAGTACTATTTTGCTGTATCTGAATGCATCTTCGACTGCCTCTGCCATATCGCATCTTGCAAGGTCATTTACGACAACCTTAGGACAGCCGTTAGCTTTGAGCGCCTCAGCAAGCTTTAAAACCGCCTTTTTGGTGTTTCCGTAAACGGAGGTATAGCAAATTACAATTCCCTCTTCTTCGGGCTGATAGCTTGACCAGGTATTGTAAAGGTTAATATAGTAACCGAGATTTTCGGTCAAAACGGGACCGTGCAAGGGGCAAATTATTTGTATATCAAGTCCTGCCGCTTTTTTAAGAAGAGCCTGAACCTGTGCGCCGTACTTGCCTACGATACCGATATAGTAACGTCTTGCTTCACACGCCCAATCCTCTTCAACGTCAAGAGCACCGAACTTACCGAACCCGTCAGCCGAGAACAAAACCTTATCTGTAGAATCATAAGTTACTATAACCTCGGGCCAGTGTACCATAGGCGCAGTAACGAAAGTAAGATTGTGCTTACCGAGAGAAAGAGTACTTCCCTCTCCAACTACTACCTGTCTTTCAGCAAAATCAGTACCAAAAAAGTTTTTCATCATTCTGAAAGCTTTGTCAGAAGACACTATCTTAGCATCGGGATAGGTCTTGATAAAGTTCATAATATTTGCCGAATGGTCGGGCTCCATGTGTTGAACGATAAGATAATCGGGCTTTCTGCTTCCCAAAGTGTTTTGGATATTATCAAGCCACTCGTGAGTAAAGTTAGCATCAACTGTATCCATTATAGCGATTTTTTCATCTATGATTGCATAGGAGTTATACGCCATACCGTTTGGCACGTCATACTGCCCTTCAAAAAGGTCTATATTATGGTCGTTTACGCCGATATATTTTATATCGTTTGTTATCTTCATATTTATTCACCTCATAAAAAATTATAATAGATTATTGCCCTTTAGTCAACAGATTATCTTTATTTT
>JAFQOB010000311.1 GCA_017395725.1 Clostridia bacterium | reverse complement strand
TTTACCTGCAATGCCTGCTTCTGCGGCAATATTTACAGCCGACGTTGTTTTTCCTACGCCGCCTTTTTGGTTTGCAAAGGTTATGATTCTGCCCACTTCTATTTTCTCCTTTATTACAACTGCTTTATTAATTATATCAGTTGTGGAGTCAGTTGTCAACAAGAAAGGGAGCCAAACGAGAATTATTTACATATTTATAATAATACAAATGTTTCACGTGAAACATTTTCTTTTTGCGGAAAAAATAGTTTCACGTGAAACATTAATGAGTATTTATGTTCTGTGTGGTATTCGAATTGTGATGAGCGTTTCTTGGGGAAGCTCGTTCTTTTCGGTAACAACGTTAAAACCGCACTCCTTTAAAATAGACGTTGCTTTGTCTACGGAATTATAAAAGAACCGTAAATCTTTTAAATATGGCTTGATGGTGCTGCGAGAAACATTTTGTGCAGTAAGCAGCGAATCAATGTATCTTTCAGCGGCGCTAACATTAAGCTCCTTTGATGCTATGTGGTTTATAGCTTCTAAACGAGTTTCCGGATTATCAATACGCAATAAAGCTCTTGCGTGGCGTTCGGTTAGCTTGTTTTTGATAATGAGAGTTCTTTCTTTTGGTGTTAATTTTAAAATTCTAAGCTTGTTTGCTATGTACGCCTGACTTGAGGAAAGCTGTCTTGCGGCTTGTTCCTGTGTTAATCCGTAGATATCAATAAGAGATGCGATAGCGGCGGCTTGTTCAAAGATATTCAAATCCTCTCTCTGTATATTTTCAATAAGAGCTAATTCTGCTGAACATTGGCTGTCAATATCAAGCACAAGGCAGGGAACGTGGGCGAGTCCTAATATTCTTGCGGCTCTCCACCGTCTTTCGCCCGCAATGATTTGATAAGCTTCTATGTTTCCTTCGGCATTTCGGGAAGGCCTAACGGAAAGGGGCTGTAAAATACCAAATCGACGTATACTGTCGGCAAGACGGAGCATAGGCTCGTCTTCAAAAATAAACCTGGGCTGAGACGGGTTTGGAAACAGCATTTCCGTTGAGAGCATATAAACTTTTCCGTTAAATGAAGAATTGTTATTTTTTTGTTCCTTTTCTTTGCAAAGTATATTCATCTTTGTCTCCTTTGTTTTTAATATAAAGTGTGCAAGAAAAATAATATCATACAATAAACAAATATTTACTCAAATTAGGGTGGCGGAAAATAATTTGTTTTGTAAATGGAAATAAAAAAACAAGAATAAATCAGAGTAACAATGATTTATTCTTGTAATTTGAATTATTGTAGAAAAAACAGCTGTTATAAAGGCTTTTTTGCTATACGGTTATACATTCTGGGGAAGGAGGGGGGAGTGTTTTTTTGTTTTTTGGAAATAACAAGATGTCTTTGGAATTCTGTGTCGGAATAACGCAGTGTAAACTTGTTATCTTGAAACTTTTCTCCGCCAAGCTGAATTATACCGCTTTTAGCTAAAGAAATTTCCTCTTCTGCAGAGCTGCCCTTCATAGAAATAAACAATCCACCGATTTTGACAAAAGGAACACAAAGCTCGGACAGTATATTGAGAGCTGAAACTGCACGTGCGGTAACAACGTCAAATCTTTCTCGGTAGTTAACGCTTTTTCCCAATTCTTCAGCCCTGCCGTTAACGGTCTTAATGTTTGTTAGGCCAAGAAGCTCTGCGGTCTCATCAATATATCTTAATTTCTTTGCAGTGCTGTCTAATGCATAAACAGAAACGTCGGGGCGGATTATTGCTACGGGAAGGGCGGGGAATCCACCGCCTGTGCCTACGTCAAGTAAGCGTGCGTTTTGAGGAATGTATTTTATAATAGTCGCAGAGTCGGCGATGTGCTTTAAAATAATATCTTGAGCGTCTGTTATTGCCGTCAGATTCATATTTTCGTTTACTGACGTCATTCTGTCAATCAATATATTTAATTTTTCTGTGACTAGAAAATTAAGTAAATTATCTAATTCGTTTGCTTGAAAAACGTCTTTTATTAGAACGCTGTAATCAGTCATTATTATTTTCTCCGTTGTGTCTGCGGTTTTGTTGGCTGTAAATAAGCAAAACTGTAATATCAGCAGGGCTGACACCGCTTATTCTTGATGCCTGTCCAATGTTTTCAGGCTTGATTTGATTAAGCTTTTGTCTTGCTTCAATTCTCAGTCCCTTAATTTCGTTGTAATCAATATCCTTTGGAAGCTTGATGGCTTCTGTTTTTGCAAACTTTTCGACCTCTGCAAGCTGTCTTTTAATATAACCGTCGTATTTTATAATAACCTCTGCACAGCTTATTATTTCAAGGGGTAAATCGGGACGGGTCGTATCAACTTCGGCAAGTGCATTGTAGCTTAATTGCGGGCGGCGCAAAAGCTCGGAAAGTCTTACACCGGTTGTGACGGGAGTTGTGCCGTTTTCTTCAAGTATTCTGTTAAGCTTGTCCGTAGGGGATATTGTTGTTTTGCTGACCCTTTGAACCTCGGCTTCAATGGCGTTTTGTTTTTCAATATATCTATCATATCTTTCTTGACTGATAAGTCCTATTCTGTAGCCGATAGGTGTAAGTCTTGTATCCGCGTTGTCCTGTCTTAAAAGAAGTCTGTACTCGGAACGGGAGGTCATCATTCTGTAAGGCTCGTTCGTACCCTTTGTTACAATATCATCTATAAGCGTTCCTATGTAGGAGGAATCACGGGTAAGAATAAGGGGGTCTTTGTTTTGAATCTTCAAAACTGCATTAATTCCTGCAACAAGTCCCTGAGCCGCAGCCTCTTCATAGCCGCTTGTTCCGTTAAATTGACCTGCTCCGTATAATCCCGATATGGTCTTAAACTCAAGAGTAGGATAAAGCTGAGTGGGATTGATGCAGTCATATTCAATAGCGTATGCCGTTCTCATCATTTGTGCATTTTCAAAGCCTTTTAGAGAATGGAGCATTTTTATTTGAACCTCTTCGGGCAAGGATGAAGAAAAGCCTTGGATATAAAGCTCCTTTGTATCTTTTCCGCAGGGTTCAACAAAGAGCTGATGACGTTCCTTGTCGGCAAATCTTACAACCTTATCTTCAATACTCGGGCAGTAACGGGGGCCTGTTCCCTTAATTACTCCCGAATAAAGAGGCGAACGGTCAAGGTTTGACTTGATAATATCGTGGGTTACGTTTGATGTATATACTATTCTGCATGGAATTTGGTCTATGTTCTTATATTCTTCCGAGTTTGTTCTTGCAGAAAACGGAATTGTGTTTTCATCCCCCATTTGAATTTCAAGAGATTCAAGGTCAACCGTATCTGCGTGTACTCTTGGGGGTGTACCGGTTTTAAAGCGGTATAATTCAATATTCTCTCTGATAAGTGCATCTGTAAAGCCCTTGGCAGGTAACATGCCGTCGGGACCCGATTCGTATGCACATTCACCGGTAATAACTCTGCCGTTTAAGAATGTACCCGCACATACTATTGCGGCACGAATCTTCCAAACAGCTCCCATTTTGGTTATAACCGAGGAAATACGTTTTACTCCGTCAACAGTTTCAGTCTCGAAATCAACTATTTCAGCCTGTACCAATGAAAGATTGGGGGTGTTTTCAATAGTTTTTTTCATTATTTCGCGGTATTTAATTCTATCTGCTTGGACTCTCTTTGAATGAACTGCAGGCCCCTTACCTAAATTCAGAGTTCTTGTCTGTAGTGTAACAAGATCGGCGGCATATCCCATTTCACCGCCCAAAGCATCTATTTCATATACGAGATGTCCTTTGCCTGTACCGCCGATCGAGGGGTTGCAGGGCATATTTCCAACGGCATCAAGATTAATGGTAAAAAGTATGGTTTTCATTCCCAATCTTGCCGAAGCAAGAGCCGCTTCTATGCCAGCGTGTCCGGCACCTATAACCGCAATATCGGCACTTCCTGCGTTATAATTCACTTTCTTTTACCTCGTTTTAATTAACTAATGGAATATAATACCAAATATGTAAAATAATGCAAATATTATTTATGGTATTGTTTATGGTTGATAATAGTAAACGCTCTGTATATCTGCTCAAGCAAAATAACTCTCATAAGCTGATGCGGAAACGTCATTTTTGAAAAAGAAAGGCGTAATTGGCACATTTTCTTTATTTCCTCGGCAATACCGTCGCTGCCGCCTATAATAAAGGCAATATCGCTGTTTCCGTCTATGGCGAGTGTATCAATTTTATCGGCAAGTTGTTCCGAGGAGAGCATATTTCCCTCGATACACAAGGCAATTTTATATCCTTTAAAAGAAGAAACAGCCGAAAAAGTTGCGTCTAAGGAGTCTTCCTTTATTTCGATTATTGAAAGTTTGCAAAAAGCAGATAATCTTTTCTCGTATTCTTTAACTGCGTCTCTGAGATAAGCCTCTTTTAAAGTGCCGCAGCATATAATTTTTACGTTAAGCATAATGAATTACTTTTTCTCCACCGCTATAAAATAAGGCGATGTAGGGGAGTTAAGTATGGTAAATCTGCTGACACATATCTGTTTTCTGTCAAGAGCAGATAATTTTTCAGTGAGAAGCTTTCCCTCGACTTCACCTTCTGCGTGACCTGGATATATGGCGATAAGTATTATGCCGTCGTCAGCTAAAAGCTCTATTGCTGCATCAACTGCGGGAAGTGTGGTTTCTCTTAAGGTTGTAATGCTTTTATCTCCGCCGGGAAGATATCCTAAATTGAATACGCCAACGTTTATTTTTTCTGTAACGTAGTCCTTAACAAGACTGTGAGACGCCTTTATAAGAGTATAATTTTTGGGACATTCGTTTTCGATAAGTCTTTGTTCGGTGTTTTTTAGTGCTTGGTCCTGAATATCAAATGCGTAAAGCTTTCCCGATTCGCCTATTGCCTTTGAAAGAAACAGGGTATCGTGTCCGTTACCCATAGTAAAGTCAACGGCTGTAACACCTTCTTTGATGTGCGCAGATAAAAACTGTTTCTCGAGCGCCATTAAATCAACCATATTTTACCTCTGAAAATTTAATCTAAGTTTAAGGGCTGAACAAAGTTGTACAGCCCTTAAAGTATTTTATTCGTCGTTTTTGTCTTCCGTGCTGTCGTTATTTTCCGTATTTTCTTCGGCTTCGTCGCGGGCTATTTTTGCAAAAGCATCAATGCCCGAATCAGTGTTGTCACGAGCTTCATTCAGCCTTTTCGCCTCTTCGCTCTTTGCTTCCTCAAAAGCCTTCTTTTCGTTTTCTTCGTTTATTTTTTTCTGATTGTCGTTTTCAATACGGCTCTTATTCTTGCGTTCGTCAGCCATTTTTTCGAGCTCTTCCTCAGTGGGATTTCCGTTCATAACAGCCTCAAACTGCTTGTCGTCCATAAGCTCGTGCTTAACAAGATATTTTGCGATAAAATGCATCTTTTCAATGTTATCGCGCAAAATCTGCTGAGCTTTTTCGTAAGCTTCAAATACGATAGACTTAACTTCAATATCGATTTTTGCGGCTGTTTCTTCGGAATAGTTTCTTGACTGATTATAGCTTCTTCCGAGGAATACTTCGTCGTTTTCCTGTGAGTTTCCGTAAACGATGGGGCCGAGCTCGTCGCTCATACCGAGCTTTGTAACCATTCTTCTTGCAAGGTTAGTCGCTCTTTGAATATCGTTACTTGCGCCGCCCGAAATATCGTCGAATATAATCTTTTCAGCAGCTCTACCGCCGAGGAGCATTGCAATTTCTTCTTTAATTCCGTTTTTATAAACAGAATACTTATCTTCAACAGGGGGATTTAAGGTGTAACCCAATGCGCCGCCGCTGGGGATAATAGAAATTTGTCTTACAGGGTCAAGGCTGGGAAGAACGTGTGCGATAATAGCGTGACCTGCCTCGTGATATGCAGTCTTAAGCTTTTCAGACTCTTTGATTTTTATGGATTTCTTCTGTGTACCGACTATTACTTTTATAGTGGATTCTTCAATATCTTCCATGCCGATAAGAGCTTTATTCTTTCTTGCCGCAAGGAGTGCCGCCTCATTAAGAAGGTTAGCCAAGTCAGCACCGGTAAAGCCTACCGTTGTCTGAGCAATTTTCTTAAGGTCAACGTCTTTTTCAAAGGGCTTGTTACGGGAATGAACCATAAGGATTTCTTCTCTGCCCTTAATATCCGGGTAGTTAACGGTAATCTGTCTGTCAAATCTACCGGGACGGAGCAACGCGGGGTCAAGTATG
>JAFQOB010000310.1 GCA_017395725.1 Clostridia bacterium | reverse complement strand
TTAAGCGCAAATACGGCGTTTCTCCGGCGGGATACGTGATAAAAGAAAGGATACGTCTTGGTTGCCGTATGCTTGTCGAAGATGAAAAATTGAGTATATCAGACATTTCCGTTGCCGTAGGGTATAAGGACCCTCTGTATTTCAGCCGAATATTTAAAAAGCAAACGGGGGTAAGTCCTACTGAATATCGGCAGTTACATACCGATGAGCTATTTTAATAATACGTTTTATTTATTTATATGTCAATACACAAATCGAACAATATGGACAAAACAAAACCATTTTGATATACAATGACCGATATAAAAAAGGAGCAGATACAATGCAGTATTTTATAGCATTTCTTGAGGGCATAATAACGTTTATATCCCCCTGTCTTTTGCCGATGCTTCCCATATATATATCCTACTTTGCGGGAGGGGGAGCAGATGCGAAAAAGACGGTAAAAAACGCAGTGGGTTTTGTGTCGGGATTTACTGTTGTTTTTGTGGCTCTTGGTGCTTTGGCGGGAACTTTGGGAAGCTTGTTGAAGGAGTATCAGACTGTAGTTAATATAATAACAGGTTTGATAGTTGTGCTGTTTGGATTGAATTTTCTCGGAGTTTTTCAGATAAGTATATTTAAGGGAATAAACGGAAACAAAATAAGCGAAAAGATGGGATTTTTTTCTTCTATGCTTTTTGGAATAGTATTTTCTGTAGGGTGGACACCGTGCGTTGGGGCGTTTTTGGGTTCTGCATTGATGCTTGCTTCGCAGGAAGGAAAAGTGTTGAACGGCGTAATAATGCTTTTGGTGTACTCTTTAGGACTTGGAATACCGTTTGTTGTAAGTGCTTTTTTAATAGACAAGCTTAAAGATGCCTTTGATTTTATAAAGAAGAATTATCGTATTATAAATAAGGTATGCGGTGCTTTTCTTGTAATAGTAGGTGTACTTATGATGACGGGAACTATGGGCAGACTGATTGCATTGTTATCTTGAAAAATGGAGATAGAATATGAATAAAACTGTAAAACTGATATTATCAATAGCATTAACAGCAGTGTTTTTTGGTGCCGTATATTTTGCTTATACGACGTTGAGTGAGGAGTATGCCCCCGACGTGTTTGAAGAGCCGGAAACGACCGATGCCAATGAGGAAGAAGGCGGAGAAAGAGAGCCTGTTGCGGCACCGAATTTTACCGTGTTGAACGAAGAGGGAGAAGAAGTAAAGCTGTCGGACTATTTTGGAAAGCCGATAGTTTTGAACTTCTGGGCAACGTGGTGCTACTATTGCAAAGAGGAGATGCCCGATTTTGACAAGGCATATAAAGAGCACCCCGAGGTACAATTTTTGATGGTAAATGCAACGGACGGAGTGCGTGAGACTATAGATATAGCGAAGAAATATATAGAAGACCAAGGTTATGAATTTCCTGTGGTATACGATACCAAGCAAGAGGCGGTATACGCTTATTATATAACGGGCTATCCGACAACTTGGTTTATAGATAAAGACGGCAACTTGGTGACTTATGCAAACTCAATGCTGTCTTATGATGATCTTATAAAGGGAATAGGGTTTATTACGGAATAAAAAGGCTTGGTATTAATTAAAGACTATAACCCGTAATAAAAAAATCGAATAGGAAAAGCAGTAGAAAAAAGTGTAATATATTGACAAGCTGTTTTTGATATGTTACGATAAAATCGGTCGAGGGACTTCGACCGAAATTTTCTATTACAGAAAGAGGTAAGAAAAATGGCAAAAAGATCATTGCTGACAGGCGTTGCTTATCACGGCAACCGTATGCCCTCTCACGTAAGACAGGATATGCGTGAGATAGCAAAGGCGGATATGGACATAGTTGTTCATATGTTATCACACACAGACTGGGACAGACACAAGGACAGAATGAAGGATATCTTTGCGATAACCGAGGACGCAGGTTTGGATATCTGGGTAGACCCTTGGGGCTTGTCAGGCCCTCCCGGAGATAAATCGCATTTTCTTGCTTATTACCCCGATTCACATATGTATTTCAGTAACGGCGATATGATGCCTACTTATGCTTGCTTGAATAGCCCGGATTTACGTAAGTTTATAAAGGACTGGATTGATACAGTTGCTGAAATAGGCGGAAAGACAATAATTTGGGACGAGCCTCATATTCCGAAGAAGAAAGTTTCCCCCGAATCCGAAGACAGATATTACGGCTGCTGCTGCCCAAGATGCAAGAAGCTTTTTGAAGAAAAATACGGCAGACCGATGCCCCTTTTTGCTGATGCAGACGTAGAAGAGTTCAGAACAGATACAATTGTTGATTATTATAAAGAAGTAACCGAATACAGCGCATCACTTGGAATAAAGAACGTAATCTGCGTAATGCTCCGTCCTCATACGGGAATGGACCTCAGCACGATCGACAGACTCTGCAGTATTCCTACACTTGACAATATAGGAAGTGACCCATATTGGTTGAATTATAAGGATGCAGATCCTTATGAATTCGTATATGCGGGAACCAAAAGAACACTTGACGTTTGCAGTCGTTTTAACAAGGACCACAACATTTGGATTCAGACTTATAAGACACCGAGAGGAAGAGAAGAAGAGATAATCCAGGCGACTCATGCGGCTTATGATGCAGGTGCAAGAACATTGTTGGCATGGGGATTTATGGGAAGCGAATCCAATAACTACGCTGCAAAGAATCCCGAGCGTACGTGGGATATGACGGTTGAAGCTATGAAGAGAGTTCGAGCAATCGAACGCGACAGAATTCTGGAAGAAAACCGCAAAAAGTATATGAAGTAATGAGTTATATAAGAAGCATCGTGTTTATTGCACGGTGCTTTTTGTATCTAAAAATGCACCTTGAAATATTGCAAACTGTATGGTATAATAATTTTTAATGAAAAATATATGTTTTCACAGCTTGTGAATAAAAAAGGACAAAAAAGGAGAAAGATAATGAAAAAAGTTTTGTTGATATTATTGGCGTTGGTGCTTTCCATAAGCATTATTTCGTGCTCGAAGAATGATAAGGTTTCGGGAGAAAACGGTGATGATGCCGGAAATGATGTTGAAATACAAGATG
>JAFQOB010000309.1 GCA_017395725.1 Clostridia bacterium | reverse complement strand
TGCACAAAGTAAAGTTATAAGACCAATTTCACGCTTTATACTATACTTGTACTTATCGTTGAACCAAAATTCATAAAGGTATATAAAGATTGGAACAGTGGCGACCTCAAACAGTCCCCCGAATAAATCATAGTATAAAAATCCAAATGATGCCGCCCTGTATACGCTTATAAGTAACGATGCACTGAACCCCTCTATGAGCCTGTAGCCCACACTTTCGCCAAATACCTCAAACGAATTTTCTTCCCGTCCAAACGTTCTGTATACCAGCAGCCTTGCAAGGTACAGAGCCGTATAGATAAGAAATAAAGGTATGGCAAGACCTGTTTTTTCAGTTGCCGCCGATATGGCTAAGCCGAGGTAGATGAAGCCGACGTATTTTTTGGCAGAGCAAAGATAGGCTGTTCCCAAGGGGATAGCCGAATAGGCTAATGCCATTGAGCCGAATAGATACCCGAGGATTATGTTTCCCACTACATATCCCGCTTTTTTGATTAGCTCGGGCAGATTATCGATAAGCTCGTCTTTGGTTTTTGGCAAATTCTCGAAATACATCCCTATATATTCCCCAAAAAGCTGTTTTATGCTTTTTTTTGTTTCGCTTTTTTTGCCGTCCATTATTTTTCCTCCGTTATTTAGTAAAAGCATTTTACATTAAGACTGAAAAAAAGTTTGTCACTCATTGTATAGCGTATCTTAATTTATTTTGACAGAGAAACGGATAAAAAGAGATATTGGCTTATTTCCCGAATATTTCGTGTAGTTTTTAAAGATATTGCAAAAGGTGCAGTCGTATATTGGCATACGGTTTTTCAAAAACATTTTTAGTGTAGAGGTAATATTATAATAATGAAGGACATATAATTTTGACGTTTTTTTCCAAACGTAAAAGTAATATTTTTTCTAAATTTGGTGATTAATAGACCAGAAAAACGGGCAAAACTATTTTTGCAAAGAAGTAATTAAAAAAATGGAGTGTGAATCAATTTTGACGGTAAAACGAGGAGATATTTATTACGCCGATTTAAGTCCGGTTGTTGGCAGTGAACAGGGTGGACTCCGTCCTGTCCTGATTATCCAAAATGACGTAGGCAATAAATACAGTCCGACCGTAATTGCGGCGGCAATAACAAGCAAACTCAGCAAATCGAAGATGCCTACACACATAGATGTATATGCGGATAGATTTGGACTTGCGAAGGATTCCGTTATACTGCTCGAGCAAATACGTACTATTGATAAAAAAAGACTGAAAGAGAAAATGGGACATCTTGATACAAATATAATGGAACAGGTAAACACCGCATTATCCGTATCATTCGGGTTAAACACACAAGGTGTGGCACCCGATGTTACAGTGGGTGTAACGACGGGGACTATAGGCTGACGCCTATAGTCTCTTGCATTTTATAATGTTTTTAACCAAAATAAATAAAACACCAACTCTATGTACTCATAACAGCTCCGCACAGACTAAAGGAAGATTCCAAAGGTGGAAAACCTTTGGTCGTTTTGGGGGTAGGGGTATAT
>JAFQOB010000308.1 GCA_017395725.1 Clostridia bacterium | reverse complement strand
TTCTTCTCGGTTATAAGAATCGAGCGTCCCGGTCAGTATATCGTTTCCGCAACAGAATTCAGCGTTCCCGACAAAGAGTGTGTTATGACTCAGCCCGACGACCCATGCCAAGCCTTTGCTAAAATGGCATTTCCCGTTAACGAATTTAACCCACCCTCAATAACCTGTAGTAAACGTTGCTGAAAACATAAAAAAAGAGCCTTAAACAAAACGTTTTTTTCGCTTTGTCTAAGGCTTTTTGCCTTTTCTTATACGTTGCCAACAGCGGAAAGTCTTTTTTTGCGGCTCTCTTCCTTTTCGGCGACCTTTCTTTCGTAATATTCCTTACGCTCCTTATCCATAACGTATACCGTTCTGTTTGCCCTATAAGTCCTGTCCTCGTTTCTTCTGAAACGAACCTTAACAAAATATTCCTGACCGCACTCACATTTTGCTTTAGATAAATATCTGTCCGGCTTCTGTGCAAGCCACTCTGTTAATTCCAAAGAAGCGTTGCAATTATTACACTCGAAAACTGCTATTGCCCTATCTTTCTTCGCGTCTTTACAATATTTATATTTATTAGGGGAATTAAAGGATTCCGGCACAAGATTTCTCTTACACTGCGTATAATTCTCAAGTCCCTGACGCATATCTAAATGTCTGCATACTGCCGCAGTACTTAACGCATCATTCAGCGCATCGTGAGCTTCAAAGGGCGGCTCTCCCACTAATTCCATCGCAGTAGACAGTGCACACTGCTTTCCTGTTTTCGTTATCTGCGTATCAAATATTGGCTGTATATTATAAGTATCGGGAATCCACGATTTATCAACGTTATATATTACAAGATTATCTTCAAGCATAGGGATATCGTCCCACCCCCATGTTAATATACAAAAATCCTCTCCGCACCACCTTTGAAACTTTTCAAATGCCTTTTCAAACGCTATTCCGTTCTTTAAATCTTGGTTGCTTATCATCGTAAGCTCGGCAACCTTAGAGTGCATCTTCGTATAATATTTTGGGCGAATCATCACGTTAAAAGTATCCAACGTTCTGAAATTCTCGTCAAGCTTTACCGCGCCTATCTGTATTATTTCACCCTTTAAATGTATGGGCTCTTTTATGGCAACCGAATAATGTCTCGGCTGATTCCACTCCATATCAAGAACTATGTATCTCATTTTCTTTTTCTGTACTTTTTTTCTTTAAAAAAGCCCCTTTTTATTGGGGCCTTTTTATTAAACGTTAAATCTGAAAAGTACAACGTCTCCGTCCTTCATTACGTATTCTTTACCTTCGCTTCGTACCAAGCCCTTTTCTTTGGCAACCGTCATACTTCCACACTCTATAAGCTCGTCGTAGCCTATTACCTCTGCTCTGATAAAGCCTCTTTCAAAGTCGGTGTGTATCTTTCCTGCCGCTTGAGGAGCTTTTGAACCCTTTGTTATTGTCCAAGCCCTTACCTCCTTAGGACCTGCCGTCAAAAAGCTTATAAGACCAAGCAACGAATATCCCGCTTTAATAAGCTTGTCAAGTCCGCTTTCTTCAAGTCCCATCTCCTTAAGAAATTCGTCCTTCTCTTCGCCCTCAAGCTCTGCAATCTCCGCTTCAAGCTTTGTGCATATAGGAAGTACTGCCGCCCCCTCTGCATCTGCATAAGCCTTTACCTTTGCAAAATGCTCGTTTTCGTTGATATCCGAAGCTATATCATCTTCGCTTATGTTTGCAACGTAAATAACAGGCTTCTTCGTGAGAAGAGGCATATCTTTAAGTATCTCAAGCTCGTCTTCAGTATATTCAAGCTTTCTTGCCGGCTGTCCCTCGCTGAACGCCCCAAGTACTCTCTCGAGAAATGCTATCTCTTTTTCGTACTTCTTGTCGCCCTTAAGCATCTTCTTCGCTCTGTCAAGTCGTCTCTCAACAGCTTCCATATCGGAAAGAATAAGCTCATATTCTATAGTCTCTATATCACGAAGGGGGTCAACGTTACCCTCTACGTGAATAATATTCGTATCCTCAAATATTCTTACAACGTGGCATATAGCATCAACTTCTCTTATGTGCGCCAAAAACTTGTTCCCAAGTCCTTCGCCCTTTGATGCGCCCTTTACAAGACCTGCTATATCAACAAATTCAACTACTGCAGGGGTATATTTCTCGGGTGTGTACATCTCCGCTAAAACGTCAAGTCTACTGTCGGGTACGGCAACAACGCCTACATTAGGCTCTATTGTGCAGAAAGGATAGTTTGCCGAATCTGCTCCCGCATTAGTAATTGCATTAAAAAGTGTACTTTTTCCTACGTTAGGAAGTCCTACTATTCCAAGTTTCATTATTTTTCTCCGTTTTCTTATATAATACCTATCTATTATATATCTTTTTTCTCCTTATATCAAGTGTTTGCCTAAAATTTTTGTTAAAAACAATCCTACTTCTGCTCTTTTAATACTTTCTCTTTTACTTTTTGGGCATATTTTACATATTCTCTAAAAAACAATTCAAACACTATTGACATTTCGGTCAATATGTGGTATTATGAATTTAGTTAAAAAAATAACAATCTTAACATTCAACATAAAGGAGTATTAAAAATGAGCACAACTATTCTTGTAATTGATGACGATATCAATATTTGTGAAATGCTTCGTGTGTATTACGAAAATGAAGGTTACGAAGTGAAGACCGCTAACGACGGAGCTGAGGGTCTTAATGCTTTTAAGCTCTACGAACCTGATCTTGTTCTCCTTGACATTATGCTCCCCAAAAAAGACGGTTGGCAGGTTTGCCGCGAAATTCGCGAAATTTCTTCTAAGCCTATTATTATGATCACAGCTAAAGGTGACGTCTTTGACAAGGTTCTCGGTCTTGAGCTCGGTGCTGACGACTTCGTCGTTAAGCCCTTTGATATGAAAGAGCTCTCTGCCCGCGTCAAAGCTGTCCTCAGAAGATATTCTGCTAAAGATACAAAAGAAGACGATGAAGTTATTAAATTCGATAACATCGAAGTCAGCCTTCAGAAATATGAACTTAAAATTAAAGGAAAATCTGTCGATATTCCCCCAAAGGAACTTGAACTCTTCTACTTCCTTGCTCAAAACTACAACAGAGTTTTCACCAGAGATCAGCTCCTCGATAAAGTTTGGGGCTTCGACTACCTCGGTGACTCCAGAACAGTTGACGTTCACGTTAAACGTTTGCGCGAAAAGCTTGAAGGCGTCTCTGATAAATGGATACTTAAAACTGTATGGGGTGTCGGTTACAAGTTTGAAATCCTTCAGTAATCATATCAAATTTCAATCTACTTAAAATCTATCCGCCCCACTCTTTCGGGGCGGATATTTTTTCGAGGTGTTTTTTAATGATTAAAAGTATTTTTACCAGATACATAGTAGCATTTATGAGCATTATTATAGTCAGCTTTGCCATACTTGCTTTTATTGTCGGTTCAATGATAACCGCCTACTCAAATGATGAAAAAAAGGCTATCACGAGTGAATCGGCCTTTACACTCAAAGATTTCTTTGAAAAAGAGCTTTATCAATCGGACACTTCCGACCTTCAGCATTTTATCTATTACAACTATTCTAATCTAAGACGTACCCTTACACTTTTTACTACATACGAAAAAGACCTTGTTCTTTTCCTCACTGACCTTGAAGGTAAAGTATTAATAACTGACAAACTTGCAGATTCAGAATACGTTAATGCACAAATTCCTAAAAAAATAGTCGACCAAGTTCTTGAAGAGGGTTCATTGGCCGACGTCTCAAATATGGGCGGTCTTTTTGAAAAAGACCAAATTTACCACGCAATTCCTATGACAAATAAAACCGCGTCAAACTGTGGAATTATCTTTGCCGTTTCAACAGAAAC
>JAFQOB010000307.1 GCA_017395725.1 Clostridia bacterium | reverse complement strand
TCGAATTCGGGGAAAAAGGGGCCAGACCCCTTTTTCCCCCTTTTCCCCTATTTTTTCAACTTCATTTTTAGGCTATTAAACTAATTTTTGCCTAATTTTTTGTGCATATATACCTATTTTTTTAACCCCTATAAACACACCAAAAGCTTGTATTTATTTCCTGTTTTTTAGAAACAATACAAGCATCGGTTTTATTTCTATTTAAAACTTGGTGGGCTTCGAGGTCAGGTACTTCTGTACCATCAAAGCTACTTTAAACGTAATCGCGTGTTCAAATTCGCGAAGGTCAAGTCCCGTTAGCTTTCTTATCTTCTCAAGACGGTATACCAAAGTATTTCTGTGAACAAAAAGCTTTCTCGCAGTCTCCGATACGTTCAGGTTGTTTTCAAAGAATGCCTGAATCGTCATCAACGTCTCGTGGTCAAGTGTCTCAAGGGAGCCCTTCTTAAATACTTCCTGCATAAACATCTCACAAAGAGTTGTGGGAAGCTGATAAATAAGTCTTCCTATACCAAGATTCTCGTAGCTTACTATATTCTTCTCTGTATCAAATACCTTACCTACTTCAATAGCTATCTGCGCTTCCTTATAAGAAGATGCAAGGTCTCTGATATTCGAAACCGCAGTACCTATACCAACCGACACCTTTGCAAAAAACTCGGTATTCAAGGTATCTACTATCTGACGTGCAATCTTTTCCATCTCACGCATATCACAGTTATTGCCCTTAAGCTCACTGATAAGAACAACGTCCTGTTCGCCTACGCTGATAACGTAATCCTTGTTCTTGTCGGGAAACATATTCTGAATTATGTCATAAGGCATAACGTCGCTCTTGGTATGGAACTTAATAAGAAAAACAATACGCTGTATATCGTTGGAGAAATGTAACTCCTTCGATTTCATATATATATCGCTGGGAAGAATATTGTCAAGAATAATATTCTTAAGGAACGAGCCCTTGTCGTACTTTTCATCATATAAATTCTTAATGTTTGAAAGAGAAATTGCCAATATCATAGAAGTGCTTTCTGCCTTCTTGTCTTCTCCCTCTACGAATACAATGTATTCAAACTTAGAGCCGTTACCCAAGGGTCTGTATGTATAACCGTCTTTTGCTACTGCACCTGCCGTATATGCAAGTTCATCTTTTACATTGTTCTTAGATTCGCCGATCTTACCGAGCTCACTACAAGAAATAATCACTCCGTTTTCGTCAATAACGCCGATTACTCTGTCAACCGCGTCCTTCATCTGATGAATTATTCCCTGAAACAATCTGTTCGACATTTTTTTCTGCTCCTTTTTCTAAAACTAATATATATTGTTGTTTTGTATTACTTACAATTCCTTTTCATAAGAAAGACAAGCGAGAACGTATCCCGATGCCGTTTCCGTTCTGAGTATCCTTTTGCCAAGTCCTACGGTCTTTATTCCGCCCTCTCGGCACATCTGCGCCTCCTTTTCGGAAAAGCCCCCCTCGGAACCTATTATAAACGAGTAGTTTTCTTCATTCTGCCACATCGAAAGATATTCTTTTAAAGTCAGCGTCTCCTCGTCCTCATAACACATAAAGCCAACGCCCGTCTCCGATATCTCGGCAATAACACTTTTCAGGTTCGGCAGCCATCTAACGTAAGGAATATATCCTCTGCCGCTTTGCTTCGCCGCTTCAAGCGCTATTTTCTGCCACCTTGCGCACTTCTTTTCAAAGCCCTTTTCATCATATCGGGCAACGCATCTGTCGCTCATAAAGCACACTATACCGTGTGCCCCCAGCTCAACTGCCTTTTGAACTATACTGTCCATCTTGTCGGACTTGGGACAAGCCTGATAAACTATAGCCCTATATAAAGGCTCAGATACGCTGCGGCTCACGTCAACTATCTTAGCTGTAACGCTATCCGCAGAAAAAGCTTCGAGTACACATTCGTATTCTTTCTCTGCTCCGTCGCATACTACTATTCTTTCGCCTGCCTTCATACGCAACGAACGTGATATATGCTGCGCTGATTCGCCGTCTATTACTACTGTATTTCCGTCTGTTATTTCAAAATCACCAAAAAATCGGGGGTATGACATTGTAAACACTCCTTTTTGTATGATTTTGCCCTACTTCAGAAACATATTCCTAAGCATTATACAACAATATGGTCATTTTGTCAAACATTTTTTAAAATTATTTACAAATATCTATGCATTTTTTTGTGCAATTTATATCTAACTTATGGGATTTTGCATAAAAACGTCATATCCTTTTAAACACAAAAGCACACCAATCGTTCTCTTTCGTTTCGTCAATAAGTACAAAACCTTTTTCGCTTACCGCCTTTTTTACCCTTTCTGCCTGAGGTTCAATAATACCCGATACCGCACATAAACCGTCTTTCTTCACGTAATCGCCCATACATTCGGAAAGTCTTATCACAATATCGGCTACGATATTCGCACATACAAAATCATACTTTTCTCTTGTCTTGTCTGCATTTTGCATAAGGTCGGATACTGTGCAGTATATCTTATCTTCAACGCCGTTTGCAACAAAGTTTTCCTTTGCCACGCGTACTGCTACGGGGTCAATGTCATAAGCATCTATCTTCTCCGCCCCTATCTTCGCCGCATAAATAGCAAGAATACCGCTACCCGTACCCATATCCATAACGGTCATATCGGGTGTCATATGCTTTTCCATCATTGCAAGACAAAGTCTGGTCGTCTCGTGGGTACCCGTACCAAAAGCCATACCGGGATCCATCTTTATTATTACTTCATCGTCGGCGGCATCATACTTCTCCCACATAGGAACGATAACGATTTTTTCACCGCACTTAACCGGCTTGTAGTACTGCTTCCAAGCATCTGCCCAATCGTCCTCGTCAACGCCTATTACCTCGGTAACAACGTCAAGTCCCAGCAAAGAGAATCTGTCTCTGAGGAAAGTTACAGCCTCGGCATAATTTTTTTCTTCACTTATAAATACGCTTACGGCAACCCTTTCCTTGTCTGCATTAACTATGCTTTCGTCAAGAAGCTCACCGTACATAGCGTTAAGCCCCTCTGTAACGTCGCTGTAGTCCTCTATCATTAACCCTTGGTCAACCATAGTCATAACAGCGCATATCTCGTCTTTGTCCTTTATGTTACCGCTTACCTTTACCTGTGTCCATTTCATATTTTCTTACCTCGTCATTACTTTAAACATACATAATAATTATACCACATAATCCCGCCATTCGCAATGGGGATAAGTAAAAATTATATCAAAACAAAAAACATAGCAATCAATCCATTTTTATCTCAAAACATTAAAACCATTGCAACGACCTCATCCGTCTCGGCAGCAAAGCAATAGGGTAATATAGTTTTTACGCTGCCTCGACACCTTCTCCCACCGGAGAAGGTCTTTGTTTGTACAGACTTTAAGGGCGTTAGTTTTAAATAACCATAAATAGTTTTTAGATTTAGGTTAAAATTAAATATTGTACCTTCTCCGGTGGGAGAAGGTGTCGTACCGCAAGTAAACTTTGATTTTCTATTATTCTTTATACGGTGCGACGGATGAGGTCGTCTTTATAGAAATAGTTATTCATTTATAACTTAGAAACAAGCGAAAGCACAAAAAAGAGCCGAATCAAAACAGATTCAGCTCTTAAAAATGCTTTTATTACAGTTTATTTATCTTTTCCAAAAATCTTTTTCATAAAAGACTCTTTTTTCGAATAATTGGAGTTGCCGCAAAGCTCTGCAAAGTGCTTCAATGCGTCTTTTTGCGTTCCCGATAATCCTTTCGGTACCTCAACTATAACTCTGAATATAAGGTCTCCTTTATTCTTCGAGCGGGGTATCTGTATACCCTTGCCGCGAAGCGTAAATCTTGTATCCGTCTGCGTTCCTTCAGGGATAGTATACTTAACCTTACCCTCAAGTGTCGGTATATCTATTTCTGCTCCTAAAGCCGCTTCCACAAAAGTTATCGGCACATCGCAGTATATATTATATCCGTCGCGTTCAAATACGTGGTGGGGTCTAACCGATACAGAAACGTAAAGGTCGCCGTATCCGCCGCCGTTTCTGCCGGCGTTACCCTGACCTTGCAAAATAACTCTCTGTCCGTCGTCAATACCCGCCGGAATCGTCACGTCAAGTGTCTTCTTTATTCTTACGTAGCCTGTACCTCTACAGTTCGTACAAGGATTCTTTATGGTCTTTCCTCGTCCGCCGCATGTCTCACAGGTCTTCGTCGTCTGGAACATACCAAGGGGTGTTCGCTGGGTCACTCTTACCTGACCGCTGCCGCCACAGGTCTTACAGGTCTCTGCAGAAGTTCCCTTCTGCGCACCGCTTCCCTTACATTCGTCACATAATTCAACACGGTTATATGATATCTCCTTCTTGCAACCAAACGCCGCCTCTTCAAAAGATATCGTTATATGAGCTCGCAAGTCCTCGCCCTGCTGTGGCATATTCCTTCTTGCAGATGACTGTCCGCCGCCACCGCCAAAAAAGCTACCGAATATATCACCGAAGTCAAATCCGCCGAAGCCGCCCCCAAAATCTCCAAAGCCGCCAAAGCCGCCGCCTCCCATATTGGGGTCAACGCCTGCATGTCCATACTGGTCATATCTCGACTTCTTGTCGGGGTCGCTCAGCACCTCGTAAGCTTCGTTTATTTCCTTAAACTTCTCTTCAGCCTTTGGATCGTCGGGATTGACGTCGGGGTGATGCTGCTTCGCAAGTTTTCTGTATGCTTTTTTTATCGTCTGTTCATCAGCGCTTTTGTCTATTCCCAGCACCTCATAGTAATCCCGTTTATTATCCGCCATATACTACCTCTTTTTTATCTATGTAAACAGCGATACTGTTGGCAGATATTCTCTGCCAACAGTTCGTCTTTTACTGTTTTATTTATCAGTTATTTGTCTTATCCTCGTATTCGCCGTCATAGAAATCGCCGTTCTGTGCGCCGCCCTGTGCTCCGCCGTTCTGTGCACCTGCATCACCCTGAGGAGCCTGCTGTGCATAAAGCTTTTCACTGAGCTTATAGAATGCCTGCTGAAGTGCTTCTGTATCAGCCTTTATGCTTTCTGTGTTGTCGCCCTTTACGGTTTCCTTAAGCTTTTCAACTGCCGCCTTAACGTCAGCCTTGTCAGCTTCGGGAAGCTTGTCGCCGATTTCTGTAAGTGTCTTTTCGGACTGGAAGATAAGGCTTTCAGCCTGATTCTTAACCTCTACAGCTTCCTTCTGCTTCTTATCTTCTTCAGCGTACTTTTCTGCATCCTTAACAGCCTTATCAATATCTTCCTGACTCATATTTGTAGAGGAAGTAATAGTAATATGCTGTTCCTTGCCTGTACCCTTATCGGTAGCTGTTACGTTAACGATACCGTTGGAGTCAATATCAAATGTAACTTCAATCTGAGGAATACCTCTGGGAGCTGCGGGAATACCGTCAAGTATAAATCTGCCGAGGGTCGTGTTACCCTTTGCCATATCTCTTTCGCCCTGAAGAACGTGAATTTCAACTGATGTCTGATTATCTGCAGCAGTAGAGTAAATCTGACTCTTCTTTGTAGGAATAGCTGTGTTTCTATCAATAATTCTGTTGAATACACCGCCCAATGTCTCAATACCGAGAGAAAGGGGTGTTACGTCAAGAAGTACAACGCCGTTGAGGTTTGCATCCTGGCTTAATACGCCGCCCTGAATAGCTGCACCGAGAGCAACACATTCGTCGGGGTTAATACCCTTGAAGGGTTCTTTGCCTATAAAGTTCTTAACTGCGTCCTGTACTGCGGGGATTCTTGTAGAACCACCAACCAAAAGAACCTTGTCAACCTGTGCGGGTGTTATGCCTGCATCGGAAAGTACTCTTCTTGTGGGAGCCATTGTAGCTTCTACGAGGTCTGCTGTAAGCTCGTTGAACTTAGCCCTTGTCAAAGTGCCGTCAAAGTGCTTAGGTCCTGTTGCGTCTGCAGTAATAAAGGGCAAGTTAATATTTGAAGAAGCAACGCCTGTAAGCTCTATCTTTGCCTTT
>JAFQOB010000306.1 GCA_017395725.1 Clostridia bacterium | reverse complement strand
TAATATGGTCGGTTATTGTTGCTATAATAGGTAAGTCTGTTGCAGGTTGGGCATCTTTGACGAGTATACTGTGCTTCCTCGGCGGTGTACAGCTTATGAGTCTCGGCGTTATAGGTGAATATGTAGGTAAAATATATCTTGAAACCAAAAAGAGACCGAGGTTTATTATTTCCGAAAGAACAGATAAAGAAAGTTGAGGAATATTTAAAATGGGATTTTACGAGAGAACAGGAAAATTAAAGGCTATTACGTTTAGTTATGACGACGGTGTAACACAGGATATACAGCTCGTTAATCTTCTAAATAAGTATGGATTGAAGTGTACTTTTAACTTAAATTCCGAAAGAATGTCCCATAGGGGAACACTTACAAGAGAAAACAAGCTTATATCATATTACAAGCTTTTTCCCGAAGATGTGAAAAAGATATATGAAGGGCACGAGGTTGCCGCCCATACACTTAATCACCCTAAATTGCCCGAAATAGCAGATGATAATGAGATAATCAGACAAGTAGAACAGGATAGGTTGAATTTGTCGGAGCTAATGGGATATGAGGTAGTCGGAATGGCGTATCCCGGCGGCGGTAAGAATAATGATGACCGTGTAGCCGAGTTAATAAAAAACAATACAGGTGTAAAGTATGCACGTACAATAACCAATACCGACAGCTTCGATATTCAGTCCAATCTGTACCGTTTTAATCCTAACGTATATCACGTTATGGAATATGACAGAATGATGGAAATGGGTAGACGGTTTATTGAGCTTGAAACGGATAAGCCGCAGATATTCTATATCTGGGGACACTCTTACGAAATGGATTTTACCTCGGACAGATGGGTAAAGCTTGAGGAATTTTTTAAGCTTATAAGCAACAGAAATGATATTTTCTATGGCACAAACAAAGAGGTTTTGCTGTAATGGTTATGTAATTAAAAATGCTTGACTGATTCAGTCAAGCATTTTTTTGTGCAAATATTTTTGATGTTAGTTAACCGTCAAAACAACCTTGCCGACATTTTGACCTTTATATAAAATGTCGTGTGCCGCTTCTGCTTCGGTTATGGGTAAAACCTTATATATAGTCGGTTTTACTTCGTTTCTTTCAACCATAGGCCAAACGTTTTTTACAAGATCAGCTAATATCTGAGCTTTCATTTCAGGTGTACGTGAACGCAAGGTTGAACCAATAATTCTTACTTTTCTGACATAGATGTTTTTTAGGTCGATTTCTGTTTTCGTACCTGCCAATGCGGCTATCATTATCCAGCGGGCGCCGTGATTAAGGTAATAGAGACACTTGCCCATTATTTCACCGCCGAGGCAGTCAATGGCAATGTCTACACCGCGTCCCTGTTCCAATTCTGCTTTTAGAATATCGGGAAGAGATTCTTTAGTTGTATCTACGATTATATCTGCGCCTAGATCTTGAATTGCTTCTGCTTTTGTTTTACCGCGTACCGTTGTAATAACACGAAGCCCAAACGCCTTTGACATACGAATCATAACGCTGGATAATCCACTGTTTCCACCGGTTATAAGTACAGTATCACCCACTTTTGCTCCCCCTTCAATAAACAGATTCAGGTAAGAGGTTGCAAAGGCTTCGGGAATAGCAGCCGCCTCTACCATTGAGCAGTTTTCGGGTACGGGCATCAACATATCATACTTAATATTTGCATATTCAGCATAACCGCCGCCACCAAGAAGTGCACAGACTTTATCGCCAACCTTCCAATTGGACTTTTTCTTTGCACCGTCTGCAATTTCAACGATAGTACCCGCTATTTCAAGTCCCATCCATTCGGGGCAACCGGGAGGGGGAGGATAG
>JAFQOB010000305.1 GCA_017395725.1 Clostridia bacterium | reverse complement strand
GTTCCTATACATAATTCTTTATCAAATTCGGGTAATTTACCCTTATAATAAAGCAGTGCGGGGGGATTCTTTATCGTACGTAAACGAGTAGGGAAGAGTTCCTCCGAATATGGAAGTATACTTATGTTATTTTTTAAACATTCGTTCAATATCTCTTGGGCTCTGTTCGTTCTTTTATCAAGTAATGATTTTATTTTTTGTTTTGGAAGCCCGTATATGTTCTTCAGTTCATCTTCGGTTGATTCGTATATCTTTTCAACTGAACCGAAATGATGGTAGAGAATACTGAATATAGGGGTGTTCGGCGTACATTTTTCGCTGAGCCAAACCCAATAAAGTAAATTATTCATATATATTTTTCACCTGTATGCTTCCCAAAGAATAACAGACGCCGCTGATGAAACATTGAGTGATTCCGCGTCCTTTTCCATAGGAATTATAACTGTACCTGTGCAGCTGTTTATTACGTCTTCGGAAAGACCGTGTCCTTCGTTACCCATTACAAAGCAACATTCTTTTGGATTCTTTACAGAGCTTAAAGGCAGAGCCTTTTCAGTAAGTGCTGTCGCATAAACCTCTTGCCCTCTCATTCTTAGCTCTTTTATAGTCTTGCAGAGGTCATTTGTTCTGTAAGTACACGTTCTGAACATAGCACCCATAGATGCTCTTATTGTCTTTTGGTTATATATATCCGCGCAGTCGCTTGACAGAATAAGCGTCTTCTTGCCGAATGCCGCAGACGTTCTTGCTATAGTCCCCAAATTGCCGGGGTCTTGAATGGTCGAAAGTATCAAACAGCTGTTTGTTAAATCTATCGTCTCTGCCGAAGTATATTCTTTGTGAAGCTTGTCAAGATATTTTGCCGTACAAATAATGCCTTCGGGAGCGTTGTTTTCAGAAATCTTTGAGCAAACCGATTCGCCTATAATTACTGCTTCTTTTCTTTTCGCTAAGTCGGGGTATTTTTCTGCACACTTTTCTGTCAGGAAAATATGCGTTATATCAACGTTTTGGCATATCGCTTCTCTTGTTAGCTTTATTCCCTCAAAAAGAAAGGTTCTCATTTCTTCACGGTATTTTTTATCTTTTAATTTTGCCGTTTCAACAATAAGGCTGTTGTTTCGACTTGTTATAATATCCAAAATATTAACCCCCTTTTTTGAGAAAATAACATCTAATTCGTTTCTTTATACTTTCTTTTGACAAAAAATTACATTGCCGATTGTAGCACAAAAACCCGGGAGAATCCGGGTTTTTGTCAGTAATCGAACTTATTTAAGTGCTTCTTTAGCTTTTTCTACAATTGCAGCAAATGCTTCCTTGTCGGATACTGCAATTTCTGCGAGCATCTTTCTGTTGAGGTTGATGCCTGCCAACTTAAGACCGTGCATAAGCTGTGAATAGTTGATTCCGTTTACCTTTGCCTGTGCGGAAATTCTGGTGATCCAGAGTGCACGGAAATCTCTCTTCTTCTGCTTTCTGCCGATGTATGCATAGTTGCCGCTCTTCATTACGGCCTGTTTAGCCATCTTGAAGTGCTTACTCTTTGCGCCCCAGTAACCTTTAGCGAGCTTGAGTATTTTATTTCTTCTCTTACGAGTCATCATAGCGCCTTTAACTCTTGCCATTGTTTTTTCCTCCTGTTTTCAATCAATTTATCAATTATTTAATAAGTGTTCTAACTGTCGGTGCCATAGATTCGCTGAGGTAACCTGCTTTTCTGAGGCTTCTCTTACGCTTTGCGTTCTTAAGACCGAGGTTATGACGGTGATGCGAATGGTTGATCTTTACCTTGCCACTCTTTGTGAGAGTAAATCTCTTAGCAGAGGCGCTGTGTGTTTTCATTTTTCCCATAGTAATGGACTCCTTTCGTATTTTATGCGGTATCCCTTTTTCTTTTACGGTATCGCAATACTTTACATATTTTTTGTTTTTTTACTTTGTGGCTTTTGCCGGAACTATCATCATTGACATAAATCTTCCCTCAAGTACGGGTGCTTTTTCTACAGTGCCAAGTTCACTGCACGCTTCCTTGAACTGTTCAAGCAACTGCTTACCGATGTCAAGATGTGTCATCTGACGTCCCTTAAACTTAACGATAACCTTTACCTTGTTACCACTCTTAAGAAATCTGTGAGCGTGGTTAACTTTGGTGTTGAAATCGTTTACGTCAATTCTGCACGAAAGCTGTATTTCTTTCGTTTCAATAGTCTGCTGTTTCTTCTTTGCTTCCTTTTCACGCTTGTCACGGTCAAAACGGAACTTTCCGTAGTCCATAATCTTGCATACGGGGGGATCGGACTGTGCTGACATAAGTACCAAATCAAGATCCTCTTCATAAGCCTTTTCCAATGCATCGATAAAGGTTAGCATACCAAGCTGTTCGCCTTCGTTTGAAATTACTCTGAACATCTTTGAGTCTGAGCATTTAAGCTCTGCTTTAATATCCTCATTTATGATGTTGTCCTTAGCGCTTGTGTTTTTTATTATAAAACACCTCCACAAAAATAAAAAATGCACGGAACCAGTAACAACTCCGCACACAATAAACGCAACTAAGGCACATATCTTCAGCCTTAATAACAATCTATTAACCGCATATAAGTCAATGCTTTATGGGTGAGAACGGAGCGTTCTGCTTCTTTTTTTACCCTGTGATTATAACACACCCTATTTCTCTTGTCAAGAGTTTTTTCAAATTTTTGCCGTAAGTGCCGAAAAAATCTGAAGCTTTTCCTTGTACTACCTCGAAAATGTATTTTTGATATAGGTAACAACATTTCGCAATTCTCTTGCATTTTTAGGCTCTGTATGGTATAATGTACAAATAATGAAAAGCTGTACTGTGAGGTGAGATGCATTGGCAGTTAAAAGAGTACCTGAAATTCCTAAGGGAAATAACGAAAAAAGAAACGATAAAAAAATCGCTAAAAACCCAAGAATAAACAGAGTGCCCGATACGCGACAGGGACAGAATCCCCAAAACCGTCCTACTGTAAATCGCGGTACACGTATGAACATAAACGACCAAACGCCCTCTCGCAGACGTTCGGCTAAAGAGGCTAAAAGAATTAACCCCGATTCGCCTGAGGTTAAGCGTGTTGCCAAGCGTTCTCAAGGGTACAAAATTAAGAAAAAGCAAAAAGGACTAAGCCGTCTTTTTATAGCTTATGCAGTGCTTTTTGTTCTTGTATTTGCGGCGGTTGTAGGTGTGCTTTCTCTTGCATTCTACATTAATCTTACTGCAACAGAGCCTTCCGAATATGACGGACTTAAACTGAAAATGTGTCTTGAGCACGAGGCTAAGGACCTTAAGGCTGTTACTGTCGATACGGAAAAATACGTCAAAGACGGAAAGCTTTACGTTAATATGACTGCTATTGCCGAAAAGTTTGACTTTATTATGACAGGAGACCGCAATTGGCTTAGGTTTATCACTAACGAAAAAACCGGAGAGAGTGCTTGTTTTGAGGTGGGAACACCCTTTGTTGAAATAAACGGAACCGAGGTAAGACTGAACGGTAATTCCAAAAAATACGAAGAAGATTTGTTTGTGCCCGTTGAGTTTTTCAACGAGTACGTTAACGGCATAGAAATTTCGCTTGATGAAGAAAAAAACGTACTGTCTATTTTACGTGACACATCAAGAAATGAAGCGGGACATTTTGACGAAGCTGAAATTGATTTTAAATTGAAGGCTGCGGGTCCCTGTGCCTCTATATCGGAATTTGAGCTTTCCGAAGAAATTAAGGCGAAATGTTATTTTATTCCCTTGATGAATTCGCCTCAAGCATAAATATAAATTCTACGCGGGAGAGATACTATGGACGCAATTAAATGCCTTCTTGAGAGAAGAAGTATACGCAGTTTTACCGATAAGAAAATTGCAAGGGAAGACCTTGAAACTATTGTGAAAGCGGCATATCACGCACCGAGTGCTATGAATAAACAGCTTTGGCAGTTTACGGTTGTTCAGAATCCCGATATCATTGAGGCTCTCGCAGAATGTTTGCGTGTAAAGCTTGGTAGGGATAAGGGCTATTGTTTTTACAGACCTAACGCTGTTATACTTTGTTCTAACCCAAGAGATAATGCTCACGGAATCGAAGATTGTGCCGTTGCTATGGAAAATATTTTCCTTGCAGCCCACGCTCTCGGAATCGGCTCTGTTTGGATAAATCAGTTTAAAGGCGTTTGTGATGACCCTGTTGTCAGAGCAGAGTTAAATAAAATAGGCGTACCCGCCGAACATCTTGTGTACGGTATGGCTGCCTTAGGATATGCGGCAGATGACGCTGTACGCAACTTTGAAAAGAATCCAAACGTTGTAAAATGGGTAATGTGAATATAAAAAATCCGCTGAAAAGCGGATTTTTTGTTTGGTGTTTTTTTCGTCAGGGGTTCACCCTGAAACTTTGACAAAAGGCAGCTTTTTAAAAAAAGCGCCTCTTGACTCCACCAAAAACTTTGAAAAGCGGAGGGATTCCCCTCCGCTTTAATTGTGTATTGTGGTTTTAATATAGAGGTAATGTTTGTGCAAGTTTGTTTGTTTTTTTGCGGGGCGTCGAGGACGCCGCCCCCTACGGTATAGAGGTTTTGTTTGCACAAATAATCCCTCTATGGTCATTCCGAGCGTAGTCGAGGAATCTCGTGATTATTGCGTAGGAATAAAGGGATCCTTCGACTACGGCGTAAAAGTACGCCTCCGCTCAGGATGACGCTTTTATATGAAGTTCGCGCAAGCCAAGAAAGGCAAGGTTTCTTTGCCTACTTTCTTTCCTCAAAAGAAAGTAAGAGGTAGAGTTTTTGAGGGTGTGGGAACTTTTTTCAAAAAGTTCCCATAAATTATTTATTTGCAAATTTTTTTTAAGAAATCAACTGCTTCGGTTATATTTGCTTTCGGGTCGGTTCCTGCTTCTCTTTCAACTGTAAGGAAGCCTTTATAACCGATTTCTTCGAGTGCTGTCAGATAAGCGGGGAAGTTAACTGCACCTTCGCCGAGAGGTCTTTCTTCAAAAAATTTCATAGCCTTTACTTCGGGGGGGATAGGGTGAGCAACTCTGTAAATAAATTCGGGGTTACCCTTGGTCAGCATAACGCCGTCTTTTGCGTGTGTATGAACAATATATTTTGCAAGATTCTTTACTGCTGTTGCGGGGTCTTCGTCTATAACCATTCTGAGATTTGCGGGGTCGAAGTTAACTGCAACACCGTCGGAGCCCAACGATTCAATAAATCTAAGCAAAGTAGTAGACCTTTCGGGTCCTGTCTCTACTGCAAAATACGAGCCGTTACTGTGCGCATATCTTGCCAATTCCGAACAAGCTTCTTGCATTATCTTAAATCTTTCGTGATTGGGGTCTTCGGGTACAACACCTATATGGGCTGTAACGATATTCGTTCCCAAATCGTTTGCCAAATCGAGTATAGTCTTTAGTTTTGCTATAAGCACCGGATTTCTTTCTGCATCGCCGAATCCCATACCTAAATCTCCGCAAATAGCTGAAAATACAAGCCCCGCATCGCTAACCTGTTTCTTCAAGGCTTTTCTTGCTTCTCTATCCATATTCTCGGGGGCAGATATACCTTTTGTCGCATACATCTGTATGCCGTCAACACCTAAAGCCGCCGCCGTTTCTATTGCGGTAGTTCTGTCTGTCTTAAAACCGTCTATAATTACACCGATAGGAAATCTATACATAACAACATTCCTTTCATTTATATTATATAATTGATATGGGCTGTTAGCTTAAAGCTTTCAGCCCATAAATAATCTATAAATTAATGCTTGAAGTGTCTCTTGCCTGTGAATACCATTGCAATGCCGTACTTGTTACAAGCATCAATGGATTCCTGGTCACGAATACTTCCGCCGGGCTGAATAATAGCTGTTATTCCTGCCTTATGAGCCGCTTCAACGCAGTCAGCGAAGGGGAAGAATGCATCACTTGCCATAACGCTTCCGGGTACCTTTTCGCCGCCGTACTTAATTGCAAGTTCGAGGGCTGTAATTCTGTTTGTCTGACCGGGGCCGATACCTACCGTTGCACCGTCTTTTGCAAGTGCAATACCGTTGGACTTGGTGTGCTTAACAACCTTCATAGCAAACTTCATATCGCGAAGCTGTTCTGCTGTGGGAGCCTTTTCGGTAACAACCTTAACGTCAGCGTCGTCATACATTTCCGTATTGAGCTCCTGAACGAGAAGACCGCCTGCAACCTTCTTCATATCGAACATTTCTTTTCTGTTGGGTCTTGCAATTTCAGGGAGACGGAGAACGCGGAGGTTCTTCTTTGTGCAGAGAATCTGGAGTGCTTCTGCATCATATTCGGGAGCAATAATAATTTCAAGGAAGAGTTCAGCGAGCTTCTGAGCTGTCTTAGAGTCAACCTTGCGGTTAAATGCAACGATACCGCCGAATATAGATACGGGGTCAGCTTCATAAGCTCTCATATATGCTTCATAAACGGATTCGCCGATACCTACGCCGCAGGGGTTAGCGTGCTTAAGAGCAACACAGCAGATATCATCACCGAATTCTTTGATTGTATCAAGAGCGCCGTTTGCGTCGTTAATATTATTATATGAAAGTTCTTTTCCGTTAAGCTGTTCTGCTGCTGCCAAGGTACCTTCAAAGCCCTTGCCGACTTCACGGTAGAATGCTGCTGCCTGATGGGGATTTTCGCCGTAACGCATTTCGCTTACCTTTTCGTAAGTAAGTGAAAGCTTTTCGGGGAAGCAAGGCATACCGCTTTCTTTTCTGAGGTATCCGGAAATAAGTGTGTCATAAGCTGCTGTATGTTCAAATACCTTGTAAGAAAGCTTAAGCTTCGTATCCTTTGATACTTCGCCGTTTGCTTCAAGCTCGCTTGTTACCGTATCATAGTCAACAGGGTCAACGATAACTGCAACGTCCTGCCAGTTCTTTGCAGCCGCACGAAGCATTGTAGGTCCGCCGATATCAATATTTTCAATAGCGTCTTCGCGTGTAACGTTGTCTTTGAGTATTGTTTCCTTGAAAGGATAAAGGTTGATTGCAACAACGTCAATAGGAGTTACGCCAAGCTCTTCGATCTGCTTCATATGCTCTGCGTTGCCTCTCATTGCAAGAATGCCTGCGTGAATCATGGGGTGAAGTGTCTTAACACGTCCGTCAAGACATTCGGGGAAGCCTGTTACGTCGGAAACGTTTGTTACGGCAACTCCGTTGTCTGTCAAAGTCTTTGCAGTACCTCCGGTAGAAAGAATCTCATAGCCGAGTTTTTCAAGACGGCGAGCAAATTCTACAACGCCTGTCTTATCCGATAAACTGATTATAGCGCGCTTTTTCATATTTTACCTCTCTTGTTTTATGGTTAATTTTTTATTTTTACAATATTGTTTTCAACTGAAAGTTTTTCGTTGCAGAGAAGGTCAAGTGCCTTTGGGAGTATCTCCCATTCTGCATTTTCCATTACTCTTCTTTGCAACGTTTCGGGAGTATCGTCCTCTTCAATGTAAACTGCCTTCTGCAAAATAATAGGTCCGCCGTCGGCTATTTCGTTTACAAAATGAACTGTTGCTCCCGTTACCTTAACGCCCTTTGCCAATGCCGCTTCGTGTACGTGGAGTCCGTAAAAGCCCTCTCCGCAAAAGCTGGGAATAAGTGCGGGGTGAACGTTAAGAATCTTGTTTGTATATCTGTCAATAATCTTACCGCTTAGTATATGCATAAAACCTGCAAGTACGATTATATCAATATCCTTTTCTTCAAGCTTTGCAAGAATAGCGTCGGAAAAAGCCTCTCTGTCAGCACCCTTTTTGATAACACAGCTTTCAATGCCGTTGTTGGCTGCTCTTTCCAAGGCATAAGCCTTTTCGTTGCTTGAAAGAACCAATGCGAGTTTTCCGTTTGTTATCTTACCCGCCTTATATGCGTCAATTATAGCTTGTAAATTGGTTCCTCCCCCCGAAACCAAAACTGCAATATTCTTTGTCTTCATATCAGTTTTCTCCCGGTACTTTTACAGGATAATTGCCTGTAAAGCAAGCATCGCAGAAATCAAGATTTGAGTCCTTTACTATCTGTTTCAAATCTTCTATGGCAAGATATGCAAGTGAATCTGCCCCTATCTCTTTTCTTATTTCTTCGAGGGTGAGGCGGCAAGCAATAAGCTTGTCTCTTGAAGCTATATCCGTTCCGAAATAACAGGGATTGAGGAAGGGAGGTGACGAAATACGGAAATGTACTTCTTTTGCCCCTGCGTGTCTTATAAGCTCAATAAGGTGCGCACAGGTCGTTCCTCTTACGATAGAGTCGTCAACAACTACAACGCGTTTGCCCTTAAGTACCGAAGGCATAGGGTTGAGCTTTAGTCTTACAAGATTTTCTCTTTCGCCTTGGCCCGTCTGTATAAAGGTTCTGCCTATGTATCTGTTCTTGTTTAAGCCGATTCCGTAGGGAATTCCGGATTCTGCGGCATAACCCAATGCCGCGTCAATACCGCTGTCGGGCACGCCTATAACTATATCGGCAATATCCTTGTCATCTCTCTTTGCTAAGCATCTGCCCGCTTCCTGTCTTGCAAAATGTACGCTCTGTCCGTCAATAACAGAGTCGGGTCTTGCAAAATAAATATGCTCGAAAATACAGCTTGTGGTCTTTTCACCGCATTTTTCAATATAAGATTCAACGCCGTCTTTCGTTACCGCAACAACTTCGCCCGGCTGAATGTCACGTATAAATTTACCGCCTATAGCATCAATAGCACAGGATTCTGATGCGAATATAACAGCATCGTCAAGTGAACCCATACAAAGAGGGCGGAAGCCCTTGGGGTCTCTTGCGGCAATAAGCTTGTTCGGTGTCATTATAACAACAGAGTAAGCACCGGTAAGTCTGTCCATAATATTTATGAGTGCCTGTTCTGTTGATACGGTCTTAAGTCTTTCGCGAGATACCATATACGCAATTATTTCAGCATCGGAATTCGTGTGGAACATTGCTCCCGAATCTTCAAGACTTGCTCTTATTTCATTTGCGCCTACCAATGACCCGTTATAAGTTATGGCTATTTGACCCTTTGTGTATTTTGAAACGTAGGGAAGATTGTTTTCTCTGCCTTTGTTTTCCGAATTTGCATAACGAACATGGCCTATCGCTATATTACCCTTGAGGTAGTTGAGTATCATTTCGTTAAATACTTCATTAAGCAACCCCTCGTCATTGTGGTTGTAGATTCTGCCGTCATTGTTAACGGCAATACCGCATGACTGCTGACCTCTGTGCTGTAAAGCATAAAGTCCCGAGTATGTTGTTTGTGTTACGTTAATTTTTTTCGCGGGGTCGAATATACCGAATACTCCGCATTCTTCGTGGATTTTTCCAAACATATATTATTTTTCCTCCGATATCCTAACCGATAAAACTTATATATTTTTAATTTCTTCTTGAATCTTTGCGTCTTTTGCTCTTACGCCCTCTGCCATCTTAACCTTTTCTGCTTCAAGCTTCTGCGCAAGTTCATCGTCGGAAAGGGCGATTATCTGTGCCGCAAGAATAGCCGCATTTGCACAGCCGTCAACCGCAACAGTTGCAACAGGTACTCCGGGAGGCATCATTATCGTTGAAAGGAGTGCGTCCATTCCGTCAAAAGATGCGCTCTTAACGGGAATCCCTATAACAGGAAGTGTGGTGTATGCCGCAAGTACGCCGCCGAGATGCGCCGCCATACCTGCCGCGCTTATAATAACTCCGAAGCCGTTAGCCTTTGCATTCTTTGCAAATGTTGCCGCCTCGTCGGGTGTTCTGTGGGCGGAATATACGTGGGTCTCAAAAGGAATACCGAAATACTTTAATTTTTCGAGACAATTTTTTACCTTTGGGAAATCGCTGTCGCTTCCCATAATTACAGCTACCTTTTTCATACGGTTGCCCTCCTGATTTATGTAAATAATAATTAAAACGAAAATACAAAAAGGACATTCCTGCGGTGAATGTCCTTTTAATTTTGCGCTGTTAAAGAGTCGCAGTTGTACTGCGCACTTCTGCCGAGGTGGGTGCAACAAGGCTGTGATGATGAGCAGCTTATATCCAATTTGCAACAGCACATACAACGTGTCATATCGCATCTTCCTCCGACAAAACAAAATACACCAATATTATACATAATATAATTAATCTTGTCAATCGGTATTGTAACAAATCTAAAGATAAATATTATTATTTTTTGTTGTATTTTTAATAATACTGTTAATACGGACAGTCGAGGACGCCTGTCCCTACGGTGTAGAAATATAGTTTGTAAATAATTGTTTGTTTTTGGGGGCGTCGAGGACTGTACAGTGTAGTATGATAGTATACAGGTAGTGCAAGATGATTGTATACAGTTTTGTGATATAATAAAGGCAGAAAAATGACCACAAAGGAGGTTATTAAAATGCCTTGGAAGGACAAAACTGTGGAAGAAT
>JAFQOB010000023.1 GCA_017395725.1 Clostridia bacterium | reverse complement strand
TGCGGTATCACTTCCTATATTCCCGATTCTGTAGGCTCTCTTGTGAAAATGAATAAAGTTCCTGTGGTTACTATCGTTCATCACGGAAATTACTTGCACTCGCCTTTTTGGAATTTCAGAAAAAAGCGTAAGGTGCCTCTTTATACGACTATGACCCAACTGTTGACTACAGAGCAGGTTAAGACTATGTCAGTCGAAGAAATTAATGCAGCTATAAGAAAAGGACTCGAATACAACGATTATAACTATCAGCTTGAAAACGGTATCAAGATTACTGAACCTTACAGGGCTGAAGGCTTGCATAAAATTTTGTACCAATGTCCTCATTGCTTGACAGAGTCTAAAATGGCTTCCGGCGGCTGTGAAATATTCTGTACTGAGTGCGGTAAACGTTGGAGACAAAATGAAGACGGCACGTTAACGGCACTTGAGGGAGAAACTGAATTTACACACATTCCCGATTGGTTTAATTGGGAGCGTGAGCAGGTCAAAACTCAAATCGAAAACGGAGAATATTCTTTTTCCGATGAGGTGGAAATTTACTCTATGCCGCGCGCATTTAATTTTACATACGTTGGCTTTGGTAAATTAACACATGATGCTGAAACCGGTTTTATTGTAGAGGGAATTCATAACGGCGAAAAATACCGTATTCACAGAACCCCTTTGCAGACAAACAGTTTACATATTGAATATGACTATTGTTATTTGAAGCCCTTGGATTGCGTTGATATTTCAACGGAAAATGATTCATTGTACTGTTATCCGCAGAACAGGGAGAATGTTGTTACAAAACTTGGTTTTGCGACTGAAATTATATACGATATGCACCTTAGCAAAACTAAGTTGTATAAAAAGCATCATTGAAAAGAAAGCGAGAATTTTTGTGAATACTAAAAATAATAAATTAGACTTCAAGGTTATTTGGGCATATTTGTTTACGGCGCTTGTTGCTGTTTTGTTGGCATTTAACTATCAGTTGTTTGTCGTTGAAAATAATTTTGCTCCCGCAGGATTAAACGGTATTGCAACTATGGTTCAGTATAAAACCGGATTTAGTATCGGCTATATGTCTCTATTAATTAACGTTCCGCTTTGTATTTTCGCTTACTTTTTCATAGACAAAAAATTCGCTAAGCTTTCCTTGGTTTTTTGTCTCGTCTATTCATTTGCCTTTCTTTACTTACAAAAGCTTGGTCTTGAATTCTTACAGTACAACGCAGCCGGACAGGATACCATATTTCCTGCGATTCTTAGCGGACTTATAAGCGGTTACGTTTATGGTGCTTGTTTTAGAACAAATGCATCTGCCGGCGGTACTCAGATCATTTCTAAGTACATTAGTAAGAAAAAACCTGAACTGAACTTCTTTTGGGTGAACTTTATATTAAATGCTGTTGTTGCTCTTGCTTCGCTGTTTGTATATGCTGCTCCCAACAGTGCAGGGGAATTATCTCTTGATTACAGACCTGTTTGTTTATGTGTTACATATTGCTTTGTTTCGAGTTATATTAGCAATAATATAATCAAGGGAACAAAGGTTGCCGCTAAATTTACTATAATCACAACACACCCCGAAGAAATAGAGGAAGAAATTACTAAGAATTTCAGACATACTTCTACAAGAATAGAAGCAACAGGCTCTTTTTCTAATGAAAGCAAGACTGTTTTGGTCTGCGTAATTAACAGACATCAGCTTATCG
>JAFQOB010000022.1 GCA_017395725.1 Clostridia bacterium | reverse complement strand
CTGTTTCAAAAACGTTTTATACTTCGCGGGAAGTCTTTCTATAAAATATCCGGAATTGCTCATTTCTGCGGCATATTTCATCTGTTCCTCTGTCGCATCTAAATTCGCATACTTTATATTGTTTTCAATCGTATCAGAAAACAGCACCGTATCCTGTAATACTATCGCTATATTCTTTCTGAGTTCGTCTCTCTTTATATCCTGAATATTTACTCCGTCAACCAATATCTCACCTGAGTCAACGGGATAAAATCTCATCAACAGATTTACTACCGTCGTCTTACCGCTTCCCGTAGCACCAACCAGCGCTATCTTTTGACCCGGTTTTACCTCTAAGTTAAAATCATACAGCACTTGCTTCTCGGGAACATAAGAAAAGTTTACATTCTTAAATACAACCTCTCCCCTTACGTTATCCATAGAAACGTCGCCGCTGTTGTCTTCATCAGGTTGGTCCATAAGAGCAAACACTCTTTCTGCTCCCGCTATCGCCGTCTGCAAAGAGCCGTACAGCATCGCTATCTCATTTATCGGTCTCGAAAACTGCTTCGCATATATTATAAATGCAGATATCTTACCAATGGATATCAAGCCTTTCAATGAGAAAAATCCGCCGAATGCCGCAACTATTACAAAGCTGATATTCGATATGCAGTTCATTATGGGTCCCATTGAGCCACCGAGAATCTCTGCCTTTATGCTTACCTTCATTAGTTCGTCGCTCGTCTTATTAAACTCGTCAATAACGTCATCTTGCTTATTATATGCAACGATTGACTTATATCCCGTAATCATCTCTTCGGAATGTCCGTTCAGTCTTCCTAACATCTGCGAACGTTTTCTATAAATCTTTCGCATTATCTTCGACATCTGTCCCGTAACAAATATCGTAAGAACAACTGTCAGCATTGTTATCAAAGTCAACTGCCAACAATAATAAAACATTATCGCAACGGTTCCTATTACCGTCAAAACGCCCGACACCAACGAACCGAGACTTTGCGACACCGTATTTGACACGTTCTCAACGTCATTGGTCATACGGCTCATTATATCGCCGTTTGAATGGGTATCAAGATACTTTATGGAAAGGTTATCAATCTTCTTGAAAAGGTCGTGGCGCATCTGCTTTACTATCGCCTGACTCAAGTGTGCCGCCAAAAGCGACTGCGCCAAACCAAAGCCGATATTTAAAACATACACAACAGCAAGGGCTATCAAGCTCTTATATAAATTTCCCCACTCTTTATCCTTTATAAAGTCTATGGCATACCCCTGCAGAGAAGGCGCAATAAGTGCCGCCAACGTTACAAGTATTACGGCAACCATCAGCGGAAATAGCAACATTTTTGCCTTTCCAAAATACTTCATCATTCTTTTCAGAGTATTTTTTGCATCGGCGGGCTTTTCTATCGCCTGTCCCATAGCTCCCGGACCTCTCCTGCCGCCCGGACGGAAACCCATTTGCATAGGTGCATCTTTCTTACTGCCTATTCCGTATTTAACAAACTGATTATCATTCTGCTTTTCAAAGCCTTTTGGAAGGTTGTTTTTCATCTCATCAGTCATTATTCCTCGCTACCCTCCTTAAGCTGTGAATTATAAATATCTCGGTATATCTCCGACGTCTTCATAAGCTCCCTATGGGTACCGAGCGCCGCTATTTTACCCCTATCGAGAACGGCAATTCTGTCTGCACCCTTTATGGATGCTATACGCTGAGCTATTATAATCTTCGTTATATCGGGGCACTTGCTGTTTAGTTCCAAATATAACTTCGCTTCGGTCTTTAAGTCAAGGGCACTTGTGGAATCATCAAAAATAAGTATTTCGCTATTCTTCAATATTGCACGTGATATGGATATTCTCTGTTTTTGACCGCCCGACAGCGAGTGTCCTCCCTCTGATACCATCGTATGATATCCATACTCGGTATCACAAATAAAGCCGTCTGCCTGTGCTATCTCTGCCGCATTCTTTATCTCCCAAGGTGTCGCCCTATCCTTACCCCATCTTATATTAGCCTCAATAGGTCTTGAATAAAGCTCTGCCTTTTGCAAAACAACGGCAATCTTATCTCTTAACTGCTTTAACTTGTAATCCTTAACGTTAACACCGTCAATAAGTACTTCGCCGCTTGTTACGTCATAAAAACGGGGGATAAGGTTTACCAAGGAAGTCTTTCCGCAGCCTGTGGAGCCGATTATCGCCAATGTTTCCCCGGGTTCAACGGTAAAGGAAATATCTTCAAGAACGTTGTTACCCGAGGTTTCGGGATACGCAAAGCTAACGTTCCTAAATTCAATCTTACCCTTTTGCTCTGTCTCTTCGTTAAACTTGCCGTCAAATATAATTTCGGGACAGTCAAGCACCTCGCTGATTCTATCGGCAGATGCCTTCGCTCTGGTAAAGGTCTGGAATATGTTTGCCATAAACATTATTCCGTGTAGTATCTGCGCTAAGTAGGTTATCGCCGCCATAATACGTCCCGGCGACATATCTCCGCCCTCTTTGACGGTTATTCCGCCTACTAAAATAACTACAACAATACAAACGTTAAGCACAATATTCATACAAGGTCCCATAAAAGCAAGTAGCGTCTGCACCTTTAAATTAACCTTACACAATGCCTCGTTTGCAGTATCGAAGCGTTTCAGCTCGTGTTCCTCTTTTACATAAGCCTTTACAACTCTTGCACCCGCCACGTCTTCTTGCATAACGTTGTTTATACCGTCTAATTTCTTCTGCACTATTGCAAACATAGGAGCAGATTTTTTAAGAAAAAACGTTACAAACACGGCAACAAAAGGAAATCCGCAAGCGGCAATAAGTGCAAATTTCGGCGACTGTCTATATAGCATAAATATGCCACCCGCAAACATTACGGTGTTACGCACAAAGCCACGCACCGCCATCATAACCATATTCTGAACCTGTGTTACGTCATTCGTAAGTCTTGTTACAAGGGAGCCTGTGGATATTTTGTCGGTCTGCTGAAATGACAGTCCCATTATGCGCGTAAATACGTCTTTTCTTAAGTCATTTCCAAACTGCTGAGCCGCTAAATTGGCAAATACACCGCAGAGCATACCGCATAGTCCGCCGAACAATACGAGGACTATCATTTTTATTCCCACATTGAGAACTAAACCTATATCATTCTTTAAAACACCGTTGTCAACGATATCGCCCATAAGGTCGGGCTGAATAAGGTCCATTGCCACTTCGCCTATCATAAACAAAGGGGCAATTAAGCAAAAGAACCAATACTTTTTCAGATACTTAAAAATCATATCAGCTCCTCCTTTATAACCCTGTGTATATCGTTTAAAAGTGCGACGATTTCGTCTTCTCTTTCTCTGCCGATTATATTTGTTATAACTTCGTCGGATTTGTGAAGTCTTTCACGCAAAAGCGTTGACTTTTCCAAACCTTTTTCGGTTAAATACAGCTTGGTATACCGTCTGTCGCTTTCGTCTGTTTCCATTTTGATATAACCGTTTGACTGCATTTCCTTTACGGTTTGATTAATTGCCGCAGTAGTCTTATTCGCAAATTCTGCAAGTTCCTTTTGATTTGCACCCTCGTGGCGAGACAAGAACATTATAATCATTCTGTATGAGTCGGGTATTCCCACCTCAAGCGCACACTTACGCATGTGGTTGACCCACTCCTTTTGTGTTCTCCCCAACGCCATCATAAGCGTCTTTCTATTGTTTTCCGTATGAATACACCCTCTTTGGATTAAGTAATAATTAATATCTTAATTAATTATATACATTTATCGCCGATTGTCAAGAAAATACGGAATAATTTTCAGTGCTAATATGTTCGTTATATATGTAAAAGTGTATTTAAACAACGCCTATCATTCCCATTTTTAAAAAAATAGGAACGATAGAAATCACTTTATTGCAGGAAAGCTATTGATATAGTTCCTAATTTATGGCATAATGTATATGTATGGTTAAAATTAGATTTGGTTAAAGATTATAACTCGTAAAAAAAGAAGCCTCAAAAACAAAATAACGTCAATAAACAAATACTGGTATACGGTACAGAGGTTTTATAGTTGATTAAAAGGAAGGTAAAATATGAAAGCTAAAAAATGGTTAACAATTATAACATTAGTTTTCACGTTTGTGGCAACTATTATTGCATTATATGCAAAATGTAAATATGAACTTGCCTATGATTTTTCGATGGCAATTTTCGGTAGTGCTTTATTGGGGTTTATCATGTCTCTGATTGAATATTTTGCTGAACGTCAAAAGGCTATGGAAGCATTTTTAAAAGAAACTCTTAAGGTTTATTCAAAATTAAGAAAAATCAAATACATCGACATAGATGAACCACGCGACCTCATTCTTGAATGTATCGAAGAAGAGCAACACAACGATTATTATAACAGTTTTAAAGACACCATCGCACAAGCGATGGGGTTAACCATTAAACACACAAAACGAGATAAGTATATTGAGTGGATGGAAGCAAATGAAGTGATGTCATTTTCTGATAAGGATGATATTCCAACGATATTGATTGAAATATACACTCAACGTATTGATAATTATAAAAATCTGTTTATGTCTAGACTAGATATGTATTTGGAATTATCTAAAATTGATTTGGAGAATCTATCAAACGCATACGGTAATTTAGATTTTCTTTTCAGTAATAAAACTATTCGCCAAACAGCGTTTGATTTCATTTATCACAAGATGAAAGTTTGGCATAAACAACTTTTAAACGAATCATTCGATTTCCGTCTCTTGAAAGAAGGTAAAGGTAATTTTGCTGTGTGTATTCGAAAAATGGTTAAATTAAACGATATATTTTTTGAATCAAAAACCCAACGTATATCTAACGAAATCCACACAGTTGTGTATCAACATCTATTTGATGATATGTTAGATAGAATAGAGGATTTTCGATGTGCAACTTATTTTATAAAAGATATTGAATATCAAAAAAAGACTCCTGTACTATCGAAAATTAAAATCACACAAAATACAAAAGAGAATATTGAAACATAATTTAGGAGAACCAATATGAAAGATACAAAACGTCGCATAGCGGCGAAAGAATTTGCAGAATATTGGAAAGACCGAGGAGACGAAAAGAGCGACAGTCAGTCATTTTGGCTATCTCTTGCACGCGAAGTTTTAGGTGTTGCAGAACCCGAAAAATTTATATTATTTGAGGAACGTGTAAAGCTTGACCATACGAGCTTTATTGACGGTCATATTCCCTCAACGCACGTTCTTATAGAGCAGAAAAAGAAAGGCTTAAACCTTCGCAGCCCTATTCGCCAATCAGACGGAACGCTTCTCAATCCATTTCAGCAAGCGCAGAGATATTCTGCCGCGCTGCCGTATTCTCAACGCCCGCGTTGGATTATCACCTGCAATTTTGAAGAATTTCTTATATATGATATGGAAAAACCTACGGGTGAGCCGGAAAGCATTTTATTGAAAGATCTTGGCAAAGAGTACTATCGTCTGCAATTTCTCGTTGAAGAAAAAAGCGAACTGCTTCACCACGAGGAACAGATTTCTATTCAAGCAGGCGAGCTTGTGGGAAAGCTTTATGACGCTATTTTAAAGCAATATATAAACCCTGAAGATAAGGCTTCGCTTCATATCCTTAACATTCTTTGCGTACGCCTTGTTTTCTGTCTTTACGCAGAGGATTCAGGTATCTTTGGCGAACATCTCAAATTTCATAATTACATTAAGAGTTTTGCACCGAAGGACGTGCGCCGCGCTCTTATTGACCTTTTCCGTGTTCTCGACACAAAAATTGAAGACAGAGATTCCTATATGGACAAGGATTTAGCTTCTTTTCCGTATGTTAACGGCGGCTTATTTGCCGATGAAAACATAGAGATACCCAACTTCACACAGGAGATTGTTGACCTTCTTTTACATAAGGCAAGTGAGGATTTCGATTGGTCGCAGATTAGCCCAACAATTTTTGGTGCAGTATTTGAATCGACATTGAACCCCGAAACTCGTCGTAGCGGTGGTATGCATTATACTTCGATCGAGAATATTCATAAGGTTATTGATCCCTTGTTCCTTGACGAACTTCGTGAAAAATTTGCAGAGATTAAAGCATTGAAAGTTACAAAGACATCAAAAGAAAGAGCAGAAGCTTTCTGCGATAAGCTTTCAAAACTTACTTTCTTTGATCCGGCTTGCGGTTCTGGTAACTTCCTTACAGAAACTTATATATCTTTACGACGCTTGGAAAATGAAGCTTTAAGAATAAAATTTGAGGATAATATTGCGTTTGATTTTGGCGACGTTATAAAGGTGTCAATCGGTCAATTTTACGGTATTGAAATAAACGATTTCGCTGTAACCGTTGCAAAGACGGCCCTTTGGATTGCGGAATCACAAATGATGAAAGAAACAGAAGAAATATTAAATACTAATCTCGATTTTCTTCCTCTTAAATCATATGCAAACATTATGGAAGGTAACGCTTTGCGAACCGATTGGGAAACAGTCGTACCGAAGGACAAACTTGATTATATTATGGGTAATCCGCCTTTTGTGGGTGCGCGCTTAATGGACAAAAAGCAAAAAGATGATTTGTTTGAGGTGTTTGGTGCAAAGTGGAAAAACGCGGGCAATCTCGACTACGTTTCCTGTTGGTACAAAAAAGCAGCGGATTTGATGAAAGGTACAAATATCCGTACCGCCTTGGTTTCGACAAATTCTGTTTCGCAAGGTGAAAGTGTTGCAATTCTTTGGAAACCGCTTTTTGAAGATGGAGTCCATATTAATTTTGCATATCGTACTTTCCGTTGGGATAGCGAGGCAAGCGTTAAAGCACACGTGCATTGTGTTATTATTGGTTTTAGTATTGCACCTTTCTATAAAGCAAAAGTTATTTATTCAGCAGAAAGACCTCTGATAGTAGACAACATCAATGCCTACTTGGTAGACGCAGATAATGTTTTTGTTGAGAGCCGCACCAATCCTCTTTGTGAAATCCCCAAAATTGGCATAGGAAACAAGCCTATTGATGGTGGTTTCTATTTATTCACGGAGGAAGAAAAGGATGAATTTATAAAAAAAGAACCACAAGCTGAAAAATGGTTTAGACCTTGGATAGGTTCTCACGAATTTATCAATAGATATTTTAGATATTGTTTGTGGCTCGGCGAATGTCCTCCTAATGAGTTAAGAAAAATGCCCGAATGTCTAAAAAGAGTTCAAGCTGTGAAAGAGTATCGTCTTTCAAGCCCGAGTGCCGGAACGGTAAAGCTTGCTGACACACCTACTCGTTTCCACGTTGAAAATATGCCAAAAGGAAACTATATTGTTGTTCCCGAAGTTTCTTCTGAAAGAAGAAAATATATTCCTATAGGTTTTTTAGATCCATATGTGTTAAGCAGCAACTTGGTAAAAGTGATTCCCAATGCGGAAATATATCATTTTGGAGTTTTGACTTCCAATGTTCATATGGCTTGGGTACGAGCGGTGTGCGGTCGCTTAAAGAGCGATTATAGGTATTCCAAGGATATTGTTTACAATAATTTTCCTTGGTGTAATCCTACCGACGAGCAGAAAAAGAAGATTGAGGAAACGGCACAAGCGATTCTTGATGCACGCGCACTCTATCCCGACTGCTCTTTGGCGGACCTATATGATGAAATTGCTATGCCGCCCGAACTCCGTAAGGCACATCAAGCAAACGACCGAGCAGTAATGCAGGCGTATGGTTTTGATGTTAAGACTATGACAGAAAGCACTTGTGTGGCGGAGCTTATGAAGATGTATCAAAACTTAACACAACCAAAAGAAGTTAACTAAAAAAACAAAAAGTGCAAACGTTTATTTCGTTTGCACTTATTGTTTTATACGCTATAAAATTTCTTTTCAAAGAATACCGCCGAACTTGTCGGAATATCTTTGTATATTGTCTTTTATTATCTTTTCAGCTTCATCTCTGTTGCATATCTCTTCAACAACAGTTACCTTGTTTTCAAGGGACTTGTATACCTCGAAGAAATGCTTTATTTCCTGGAACTGATGTACCGGCAGTTCGGGCAAATCCTGAAACGTATTGAGCGACGGGTCTCCAAACGGAATAGCAATTATCTTCTCGTCAACTTCATTGTTGTCAAGCATCTTCAAAACGCCTATCGGATAACATTCAACTATCGACATCGGCTGAAGCTGTTCCTGACACAGTACAAGTACGTCAAGCGGGTCATTGTCCTGTGAATATGTACGCGGAATAAAGCCGTAATTTGCAGGATAGTGCGTCGATGTAAACAGCACTCTGTCAAGTCTTAACATACCGCTTTTTTTGTCAAGCTCATACTTCATCTTTCCGCCTTTGGGTATCTCTATTACACACAAAAACTTCTCCGGGGTTATTCTCTCTTTTTCAAAATCGTGCCAAGGGTTCATATTTTTCTCTCCTATTGTCTTTCACATTACACCGTCTTCAATACCATCGGCTTCCTTTTCTTCTGCGTAAAGCAAAACACTTTCATTCTTCTTTACGCTCTTTAAAGGAAACACTATATTTTGCGGTGTATCTTGTTTATTACCTTTTTCAATTATATTTCTTTCTTCCATCTTTAAAACCTCAAAATTAACTATTTTCATAATTAGTCTCTGCGGTTTTAAAAATATTATTCCAACGTCTCGTCAAATATAATTTATCATTTTCCCGCATAGTTGTCAAGATAAAAAATTGAGGCTGAGTTAATCACCCAGCCCCTTATTCTTTATCCTTCGTAATTATCGTCAACAGCGTTCGCAGAGCTCGTCGCCTCATAAGAAATATAATCTAATGGATTAACGTTCTTTCCGTCCTTCTTTACTTCCAAGTGCAAGTGAGGCTCTTCCGCTATCTCAATTAACGTACTGTCACCTATCGAAGACAATGCCTGTCCGCAATACACCGGTGCACCCTCTTCAATTCCCTCGCATACCTCGTCGGACAAGCCCATATAATATGATACAAGTCCGTTCGGGTGGCTTATCGATATACAGTTACCCATCATTGGGTCATCATATACGTTCTGAACCGTTCCCTCTGCTATACACGCTACAGTAGAACCGATATCTGCCAAAATGTCAATCCCCGTATGAACTCTGTAATCGTTCATTGTCAAAGAATAAACCGGCATATCAATATCATACCCCTTCAACAAGTACCCCTCTACAGGCTTCGTAAATACCAGCTTCGCCGGAGCATCAACCTCTTTTGAGGGTTCGTCCTCGGGTACGTTGTTCACATCTTCTTCAGGTTCCTCAATATACGTATCTTCGGGATCTTGTGTCATCTCCGGTCTTCTCGTCTCAGGTGCTTCGGTTCGCTTTGCCGTTTGGGCGGCAGTCTCTTCTACCTTTGGATTGTCTGTCTTCTTCCTTGTGTTTGTTACTACACTGAACACCGTCATACATACTACCGCCACAATTATAAGTGACAGTACTATGTATAACGCAATATTCGATTTACTTTTGTTTGCGTTATACATGGTTTTCCCACCTTTATTATTTGATTTTTCTGTAGCTATTTTTGACTGCATTTCAAAAACTTATACACAAAAATCATTTTTTTCATTTTTATGTGGGAAAAATTTATGTTCTACTCTTTACTAAGCTTCAGTACAACGTGTCTGGCAAGCAACAGTCCAGCCACCGACGGCACAAAAGCAATCGATGCCGGTACCCTTTCGCCCTT
>JAFQOB010000304.1 GCA_017395725.1 Clostridia bacterium | reverse complement strand
GATAACGCCTATACCGCGCAGTTCAACGTAGTGCCTGATAAGCTCGGGAGCAGAGCCCACCAATGTTTTTGAAGACACTTTTTTGATGTCAACAGCATCGTCAGCAACAAGCCTGTGACCTCTTTTTACAAGCTCGATTGCAGTTTCGCTCTTACCGACACCGCTTTCGCCAATGATAAGCATACCTTCGCCGTAGATATCAACCAGAACACCGTGACGTGTAATACGGGGAGCAAGGCTGACTTTAAGGGAAGATATTATATTGGCAGTAAATTCAGAAGTTCTCCACTCTGTACGGAGAAGAGGAACGTCATATTTTTTGGCAATATCTATCATTTGCGGTGAAACTTCAAGGCTTGAAGTAACGACGACGGCAGCAGGTTTTTTCTCAAAGAAGGAGTCAAGTCTTTGTAACTGAACTTCTCTTGGGAAGTCTTCAAGATAGCCGTATTCTGTTTTACCGAGAATTTGGATACGAAGAGGGTCAAAGTAACCGAAATAACCGGAAAGGGGCAGACCGGGACGGCTAATATCCGAGGATTCAATCATAATCTTTTTGTCTTCGGGGAGATTCAGAACTTCCAGCTGGAAGTCTTTTATAATACTTTCAAGGGAAACGACGTATTTTTCAGCCATAGCAGTTTCACTCCTGTTTTTGAATTGAAATATATATTATTATTTTACCATTACCCGATAGATATGTCAATAGAGCATTTTTTGCAGAATAACAAAAACAGTGTGTACAGGTAAAGACCATACACACTGTTAAAGAATTATTATTCATCAAATGGGGTAACGGTTTGGTATACACCGTTTCTGTAAACGGTATATGAAATAAATGTATCTTCGGCGAGTTCATCAACAGCAGAGTTGAAGTCTGTGATGTTTTTCACGTCTTTTCCCGCAATAGAGACTATAATGTCATTGACCTTTAAACCGTTGGTCATAGGGTTTTCGAAATCAAGCTCAACGATTTTCATACCGACAGGAATTTCAAAGAGTCCCGAGAGAGCACTGTTTACCGGTTCAACCTTAATGGTATCATTTTTTTGATAATAAGTTTTTATTGTACCGATTTTTTCTAAAGATTCTTTTGTTTCGTCAGATGAGTCAAAATAGGCGGTTTTAATAGTAGAGGCAAAAACCAAAACCGAAACCAAAAGCAGTAAACTTATAACGAGGTATAATGAAAAGTATTTAGCGTTAAAACGGATTCTTTTGCCGCGAAGCTTCAGATATGTTCGGAAAGAGTCGCTTGTGATAACGCCGTTAAAATTTTCAGAAGAACAATAGTGCAAAATTTTTTTGGTATCTTTATCCAAATCTTATACCTCCTTTTTATACAAAAACAATAAAAACGTCTCTAAACTGATGATAACAGTAAAGTTTTAATAAACAATGACTATTTTGTAGAAATATTTTAATATCTTTGTAAATAACAATAGAATCAGGCTTTTTCGAGTGTGAAAACAAACTCGCAATATTCGCCGTAGGCACTTTTTGCCCAAATTTCTTGACCGTGAGCCTCAATAATGGTTTTGGAAATATAGAGACCGAGACCGACACCGGTTTTGTCAAGACCGCGACTTTTATCGCTTTTGTAGAATCTGTCAAAGATGAAAGGCAAGTCTTCGGGAGAAATCCCCTGACCCTCGTTATAGACGGAAACAAATACTTGTTTACCTTTCTGATTTATGGAGATTTTATATTTTCCTTTATCTTTTGAGAATTTTACAGCGTTGTCGCAGATGTTGTAGAGAATCTGGTGAATGGAGTCTTTGTCTGCTTTAACAGAAATATTAAACTCATCACATTCAAAATCAACGTCAAGATGCTTTTCGTCAATTTTCTTTTCAAAGGATAATACAATTTGACGAGCCATTTCGCAAATATCAAACTCGGTAATAGTAAGCTTTTTTTCACCCGCTTCAAATCTTGAAATTTCGAGAAGGGAAGAGACGAGACGCGAAAGTCTTTTTACCTCAGTTGCAACAATATTTAAGTAATGAGGGTATTTTTCAGGAGGGATAGCTCCCTCGAGCATACCGTCAATAAAGCCTGATATTGAGGTCATAGGAGTTCTGAGGTCGTGAGAGACGTTTGCGATAAAGGAGCTACGGGTTTTTTCGTGGTTTTCAAGCTCTTCAGCCATATTGTTAAAGGACTCTGCCAATTGTGATATTTCATCATAGCCCTTAACAGGAACTCTGACTTTAAAGTTTCCTTTTGCAAACTCTTTAGCCGCTTTACTGATTTTTTTCAAGGGGGCAGTAATTCTTTCGCTTATGAAATATACGGTAAGAAGTGCGGCGAGCATAACCCAAAGCATAGCCGTAATGACAGTTCGTATCATAACTTCAGAG
>JAFQOB010000303.1 GCA_017395725.1 Clostridia bacterium | reverse complement strand
GATTGTTAATAATGAAAACTAAGATTAATCCACCTGAAAACAAGGACGAAAACGAAATAGACGTTTCAAAGCTTAAGCCCCGCCGCCCACACAAACCTAAAAAACAAACAAGTATAGGAAAGATAATATTAAGAACCCTTGCATTTATATTTACGTTTGTTTTTGCGGTAGTACTTACCCTGTATTGTGCATTAGGTATGCTCTGTGCAAACCGTGTCTCAAAACAGGAAAAGGCTGAGGGAAAAATATCGGAAATATTATATATCACCGTACCGACGTTTCTTGAAACAGGAGCTTTTAAGTTTATTCCCTCGCTCTATCTTTCGTCAGATTCAATTCAAGCTATTGTAGATAAGAATAAGATGAAGGATATGGACGCCAACGTTGACGAGGGTTTAATAAACCTTGACGGAACAAAAATTACCGGCAAGCTTGACATCGATATTACAGCTACAGACAGCGAACAAAACGATACCTCCACAGAAAACGACGCTCCCATAGAAATACACGAGGTTTCCGATGCAACCTACTACGGTACTATGATGATAGTTAAAGACCCCTCCCGTATAAGCCTTGCTACAATATACCCTTGGAGAGAGATCGGCGTAACTCTTGACCAGCTCGTAAAGGACAATAATGCTATAGGCGGTATAAACGGCGGGCTTTATAACTCCCACAAAAACACAGGCGGTTCTCCCTACGGAGTAATCGTGTCAAACGGAGAGATTCAGTACAATCAGCCCCAAAGCTTCGCAGGTCTTGTGCTTATTGGATTTACTGAAAATAACGTTCTTCAGATTATCGACATTTCAAAGATGAACGCAAAACAGGTTGAAAAGCTTGTAAAAGAAAAGAAGATACGTGATGCTGTTACTTTCCAAGACGAAGCTTCTGATGCAAACAACCACTTTGTTCAGCTTATTATTAACGGAGAAGTCCGTGAAATGAACGGTATGGGAAGCGGACTTAATCCCAGAACCGCTATCGGTCAAAGAGAAGACGGTGCAGTTTTGATGTTCGTAACCGACGGACGCGGAAAGAACGGACACCTCGGCGCCTCGGCTTCGGACCTTATAAAAGTTATGCAAGACTTCGGCGCGGTTAATGCAGCAAACCTGGACGGCGGCTCTTCTTCCTGTATGTATTATGACGGCGAATATCTTATGACAAGCGTTACGTTCTACTACACTAATGCTTCGTGGTTCCTCCCCGCAGGATTTGTAATTAAATAAAAATATAAGCAGAAATTTTGTTTTGTCTTTATATTAAAAAAGACATTACACAAAATTTCTGCTTTTGTTATGGGAACAGCTAAAAAACGCTGTTCCTTTTTCTTTGCTTATTTTTCATTCGATATTCCAAATAAAGTATTATACATTTTCTTTTTAGTCTCAAGAGGAACTTCTCCTCCGTCATTGTATCCGGTAGGAGCACGATCTGAGGTCGTATTTTTGCAGTAGTTATAATAATCCATAAACGTATTATATTTAACCTCAACATTATTCCAATCTCTCATACCTGCAAGTGGGTCAATTACTACTCTTTGATAAAACACATTATTTTTTGTAAGACCGTACAATTGCCTTAGATAAGTCATTTGGAAAACAGTATCTTCATATTGTTCGTTTGTTTCACCAATAGGATTTTGAGTATAATATATTTGTATGGGAATTCCTTTTGATATAATATAATTTACCGCTTCATAAAAATCATTATTGGAGAATTTTTTCCCGTTTTCAAACCTTATTTTTTCGTTTCCGCTTATTGGAGAGATAACTAAAATTGTTCTCTTTTTATCAAATGTTTGTTCTATTTCATCTATAAAATCTTTTGTCGGCAACTGAAAACATTCCAGGTATAATCCGGGCTTTATATTTCTTTTTCTTATCTCTGAAAAAACACTCTTGTAATATGCTTTACCAAACATTTGAAAGTCGTGACTTGGAGCAATATGCCATATTCCTTTTGAATCTAATTCAAAAAAGTCCTGTGCCACTTTTTCAGGAGAACGTGTCAATACGTTGCATCTTTTGAATAATGCTTCCATATTTTTATTTGCGCCGCAACAATATGCACAGTTATACTTACAGCCCCTTGCAATGCATATCCAACGTTCGCTCTTTACTCTTTTTGCCCCGCCGGTTGAAAGATATGGGACAAGTTTCTCGTGTTCAAAAAAATCGGTATTTATAAAATCAATTGAATCTAAATCAGTCTGCACCCACGTCTCTCCAGAACATTTTATTCCATCATCTCTGTACCATATATTCGGTATTTTTCGAAAATCTGTACTTGTTCTTCCAAGCAGTCTTTCAACAAGCATTTCTGTAGGCAAATCACTGTCTCCGGTAACAATATAGTCTACACAGTCAAAATTACGCATTATCTCTTCCGAATAAATTGTACTTGTATACCCACCGATAATTACAGGTGTATTAGGCTTTGCTTTTTTTGACTGCTCTGCAACGTACATTGCTCCAAATGAGTGTTCATACCAATGTAGGTCAGTCATCAGAATCTTATACTCAATATTATTCAATGCATCTAAAAGCTCAAATGAAGAATCAAGTGTCTTTTCAATTGCATAATTTAGTCCAAGAATATCAATATCTTTGGATTTCAGATTATTCAAAATACCGATAATTCCCATAGGCATTACGGCAAATTTCATATTGTCTTCGCCAATAGGATTTCTCGTGGAATGAATATACAATACGTCACATTTTTTCATTTTTTTACTCCGGAATTTTTTTTGAATACTATATTACATTTAATATAATATTACCAAAATACTCCCAAGAGATTACTCTCTCGGGAGTATTGAGGTATTACCTACGATCGATTAATCCCATTCATCTTCGGGAAGGTCATTGTTACCACCGCTTTTTGTAAGAATGGCATCTACTTCCCCTAATGAGATTATCTCGATTTTAGGCTGTTCAAAAAATTCTTTCTTCATCTATCTATGCTCCTTTCATACAACACAAAGTTATATGCGTTTTATTATTAACCAAAATACGCCTTTGTAGCATCTCCGTATGCCATCATAGTGTTAAGGAAATCTACAAGAGTTTGTTCCTTACCATCACCGGTATTGGAGTATGCATAAGAGCTTACGCTGTAGCGTGCAGTGTTGCTCAATGCATTGCCTTCTGCATCACAAATTGTTACATAAACAGGTTCACGCAATTCCTGAGGCAAGAGCTGTGTAAATCTCTGATAGTAACGATTTTCTTTGTTAGCAACAGGTTCTTTATCGGTACAATCTACGTAAACCGCTTCTTTATCTCCTACCTTAACCTTCATCTTAAGAGTATTAACGTCTGATTCTGCAGGGATTTCAATTGTAAATCTGAGGTCAATTCTGTCGTTAGGAGACAATGTAGCACCCTTCCATGAAACTGTAGGATTGTCTATTTCTTCGTACTTAGTGCTCAAGTAGTCTTCATAAGCAGGAATCTGATCAACAGGAGTTGCAAATGCCTTCTGGGTTTCAGTCAAATTAGCATTACAGAGTGAATCTGCCTTGTAATCCCAATAAATCTGAGCTGCTGCACCGTAGTTGAGCAAGTCTACAATCAATGTTGTAAGCTCTGTCTTTTCGTCACTCAACTTACTGTTACAGTAGGTAATTGCACCGTACGATGTGGGCGCTGTTTCACCAACTTCTTCACCAGCTATAGATGTAGCTCTAAGTTTGAAGTCAAACAAGTCACCAATTCTCTGAGGCGAAATACCTGAGAAAGCAAATTCATTCTTAGATCCGTTCCAAGAGAATTCTTCGAGAACTGTTTCAGTTCCTTCTTCATCTATTGCAACAAGCTGAATGTTTTTGTAGTAGTTTTCAACAGGCTTGTCAAATCTAACCTTAATGGAAAGGTCACTTTCAAGAGTAATTGTAGCACCGGTCATTCTGAGACCGTGTCTTACAGCAACTGAAGCAGAACTTGCGTTTCCTGCTTTAACTATTAAGTTCTTTGTTGTAAATCCGGCTGCGCTTGCAGGTACTTCAGCAATTTCTGCCTGTGTATCAGCATCGATATACTTAAATGCATTAATTGTCTTTGCTGCTTCACTTGACGCCAAAGCATCATATTCGCAAAGTTCAGCAACTGTACCGCTGAAGCTGCTTGTAGTTACATTACCGGCACTTGTACCGGTGTGTGCTGTAACACCGTTTGCATAGGTAATTGCTAACGTATCAGCATCTTCCAAAACTGCTCCGGGATAAATATTTTTGTCAGCAAGTGATACTGTAATTGCGCTTGCATCGTAGAGAGAAGGATATACAACATCAAATCCACGTTCAGAAGTGTTACCCATCGTAGGAAGTGTATCGCCCTCTGTTGCAACGCGTGTGAAGTTTGTGTAATCCAAAGCGAGATCTGTTACAAGAGACAAATCGAGAATATCTCTCTGACCTTCCTTAGCTACAACCTTGTTTCCTACACCCCAAGATGCTGAATAAAGACCGGATGCCGACTGAATATCAAATGCATCTCCTACAAACTTGAGGTATGTATCGCCAACTGCGCCGCCTTCACCGGCTGAAGCAATTTGTCCTTTAAATGTACCGCCGGATATTTCAACGTATGTATTTCCAGCGGTAAAGTCAAATCCGTTAGCACCGTTAGGAGCTACGCCGTATGTTGCATTTGCGGAGTTTGTAATTCTACCGCCTGCCAAGAAGTGATTGTTAAATGTACCGCCGCTTACATAAGCTTTCAAATCACCTGTAATAGATGAATAATATTCTCTGTATCCAAGTGCACTAAATACCTGACCGAATGTAGGTGTGCCGCTTATTCTGATTGTAACGTTACCGTCTACGTTGCTCTTTTCACCTGCTACATTACAGAAAGAGTCAACCATAACATTGCCGTCAACTATAAATTCAACATCACCGGTCTGTCTAATTCCACCGAATATGCCTGTTGTTGGGTCTTTTTCTGTTGTAATATCATTTGTACCATAGCAACCTGCCAATACTGTAATTGTATTATTGCTATTTGAGATATAACTAAGAGTTGTATCAGACAAAAGCTTCAATGTTGAATTACCAACCATTGTTCCGGGACCGTAGCATCCGCCGATAACTCTTCTGGGAAGGTATGTATCGCCGGCATTGGTAGTCTGAACCTTTGCTGTAATTTGTACACCATCAAATTCAAGTGTAGAATTACCTGTCATTACGCTGTCTGCAGATGTGAAGAAACATCCACCTACAAATTCTACAGAAGCTGCATTTGCTTTAAGCGTGGTACTGTAGAAGTCAGCCTTCGCACCCGTACCCTTAAACGTAAGAGATGAGTTACCTGTAAGCTTACCTGAACCGTAAGCACCACCTATGATTGAATAAATGTTATTCGCAGTACTGCCGTTAAATCTTACGTATGCTTTATCATTATTAATGTTTACAGAACAGTCGCCTACCAATTCGGCACCTGCACCGAGATAAGCTGCTGCTATTCTTTGAACACAAATAAATCCGCCGCTGTATGATGAGTTGGTATCGGAAATATCAACCTTAGAATCACCGTACTGGAATCCGCCCTGTGTAAGTCTTGCAGAACCAAACAACTGTGATCTATACATAGCATTTGAACGACCGGCATTTTCTATTGCAACGTTAATCGCCGTTGTACAATCTCCGTCCTTAACACCCTGAACTACATATCCCTGCTTAATCCATTCGGTGCTATAGTTAAGATTGGAACCGCCGTAAATGTGAATATTGTCGGAATATCCCTTGATAAACTCAACTGAAGAGCTTGCGTTGTGTCCATAAGCACCCTTTACATCGGACTCGGTAATTGCGTTAGCATCTGTTGTTGTAAATGCTGCTGCATTTGAGCCACCGTAAACAGTATTCACTAAAGTAATAGTAGTGCCATTTATCGTTACCTTAGAGGTATTTGTCTGTGAAGTACGAGGATTCTTCAATTCAGAACCGCCGTATATTACTTTCTTAGGTCTTCCGCCCAAAATCTCTACTTCACTTGTACCGGTATGTTTTGTACCGGAATTGTTAAGTGCCGAACCACCGTAAACTGTACAATCAAAACCATTGGCTGCGGTATTGTCAACACCTTCAAGAATAACCTTAGTGTTACCGGAGTGAATTGTGTCAGCTCTGTAACATACAGAACCACCGTTTACTATTGAAGTCAAACCACTTGAAACACCGTCAAAATGGATCGTTGTATCACCGGCGTGTTCTGCACCGGATTTATTGAGGTATGAACCACCAATAACTCTCTTTTCACAATCAAAGTTTGTAAGAGTAATTTCAACGTCACCACTGTGAGTACTTACAGTGTCAATTGAAGAACCACCGCTGAGCAATGCCCAAGATGAACCGGATGTTGTCAAGCTTACATCAGTAAATGTAGCCACAGACTTACCGGAGTGGTCTGAACCTGTAGAATCAGCCAAACGGCCGCTGTTACTATTGGCATTTACAACCATCTTTGAACCCAAATAGAAGTTCATACTTTGTTTTCCGGCAGTTCCGGTTACGTTACTTACATCAAGTGTAAGTTCTGCATCGTGTATGTCACCTTTGTGGCGCATAACAGAACCGCCCCAAACCTCTACTTGATAAGGATCGGCTCCATCTTCATTGTCGGGGTGAAGAATCGTATTAGTAATGTCAATGTCAACAAAACCGTAAAGTTCATTGTGAGCAGTTTCTTTACTTGAATTATAGTTCCACTCAGAAATAAATCCGCCGTAAATGTACCCAATCTTACCTTGTGAAAGTGTCATTTGAACATTGGTACTAGCCTGACCCTCACCATTAAATCTATGAGCAGCAAGCGTACCAATCTCTACATTATCTGAAGTAATTGTAAATGTGTACTTAGCATTTTCTTCAATTGTACCGCTTCCTGCAAAGCCGGCAGTCATAATAGAAACCTTAGCATTGTCGGTCACTGTACCGCTTCCACCTATCTGGTTGGTTGCAGAGTACCAAGAACCTACAGATGCATCAGTTACATTAGCATAACCACCAATTTCAAGAGTAATTGTACCTGTTATGGGGTTGCTATCAGCCTTATTAGTTCCGTTGTGAGCACCACCGAAAAGGTAGTACACTCTGGAATTTCCTCCAACATAAACGGTAGGATTGTCAATAGTCACACCGGATTTATAATAGTTACCGGATACACTCCAATATGTACCTGTATATACCTTTACATAACCTGCAACGTGAGGCATATAGTATTCTGTATACTGTTCAAGTGTCTTTGTTGTATCTTCAGCAGTTACTACCTTGAAAGCATTAGTATCCGGATACATACCAATGTATCCAAAATCGGGAGTTTCGCCTTCTTCTGCCTGATTTTCAGCAAGACCGAAAGTTCCCAAGCCTGCAGCAAATTCAATACAACCACCGGAGCTGTATGTATTTTTCAAAGATGAACCATTATTGAATTCTTCAACAGTAGTGGGAAGTGTTGCTCCGTACACATACTGTGTGTTACCGATCAAAACATTGTTGAAGTTTACTTTACCGTAAATGTTAACGATAACGTCAGCATATACCTTAATACCGGTTGTAGGCATTCCTTCAGCATCAAGGGCTGCGGAAACGTAAACTGTTCCGGCATCTTCTACGTATGAGCCTTCACCAATTCTTACATCTTCTGTGAATTCCATTTCAGAAGAAATAAGTACTGTTACATCTTCTTTTGTAGTAGCAGCCTGTGCAAGAGCAGCTTCCAAGAACTGAGCAGGAGATTCTGCTGTATCGGAAGTGTAGTTAAAGTCATTGAGCTCTGTACCCATTGCGTATGCACTGCAAGCTGTTACCGTGCTCTTCAATTCTTTTGCAACAAAGCCTTCTGTGTAACCGAAGTTATCAACTTCAGTTTCAATAACAGCGAAGCCATCATTAGCTATGCCTTTGTTTGCAAAGTTTACAGTAAAGAGTGTGCCTGTAGCTGTTCCATCGGAAATAGAAGAACCTGCCCAAGCTATAACAGCTTTACCGTTTTCAATTTTCGAACCGAACTGTGCGCCATTTAATGCGTCAGCCGCAACGATGGACTCTGCAGTCATCTTGTTCGAATCCCATGTTAATGTGATCTTACCACATTCAACTTTAGTGTTGTTATTCTTGAAACTGAAATCAACACTAAAATTGTCAGCCACTTTAACTGACTCAGCATATACAACAGCAGTAGACGTTGTCTCTGCAGCAAATACGCCGATAGCTGTACAAGCAAGTACTGCCACTACAACTAAAGCGACCCAAAAAAGTTTTGAAAACTTTTTCATAAGATATACCCTCCATATTATAAAATTTTTATTGGCCGTATTTATTTATAAAATTTTCCGCCGTTGCTG
>JAFQOB010000302.1 GCA_017395725.1 Clostridia bacterium | reverse complement strand
CTGCTAACCCTTTTGTTTCCGCTCTACTCAATTATACGCAATTTATTAGGTTTTTATTCTCCTTTTATAAAAAAACTGCCTAAAAAGCAAAGAACCGACCGTTTCTTCGGTCAGTTCCTTGTTTTTTGCAAAACTTAATCTAAGGAGAGATTACTGCTATGTTGTTTCGTATTTTTGTGCTTGAATCCTAAACATTTCGGCATATTTACCGTTCAGTTTCATAAGCTCCTCATGGCTTCCCTCTTCTACCACCTTACCTCCGTCAAACATATATATTCTGTCTGCCATACGGGTCGTGGAAAGCCTATGTGAAATAAATATAACCGTCTTATCTTTTGTTTTCTCGGTTATTGCCTGATTCAGCTTATACTCGGCTATCGGGTCAAGTGCGCTTGAAGGCTCGTCAAGTATCATAATATCGCATTTTTTAGCAAATACCCTTGCTATAGCAATCTTTTGCTGTTCACCGCCCGACAAATTCGTACCGTTTTTGCTATATTCTTTCGTAAGCAAAGTATCAAGTCCGTTTGGCAGCTTATCATTCACAGAGAAATCGGCTGTATTCAATGCATAATCTGCAATAGAATAATCCTCTTCGCTCTCAGAAAGATTCCCCAGCACGTTCTCGGCAACAGTCGCCGCAAACAGCTTATGGTCTTGAAAAACTGCGCCTATTCTGTCTCTGTAGGCATCAACGTAAAGCTCTTTTATATCAATTCCGTTATACAACACCCTGCCTGAAGACACATCATAAAGCCGCATCAACAGCTTTATAAGCGTCGTCTTACCTGCACCGTTATATCCGACAAACGCAACTTTCTCGCCTTTATTTATCTTTATGTTTACGTCATCAATAACCTTTTTCTCGCCGTTATATGAAAAATCAACATTAGATAACTCAAGACTCTCAAAATCGCCTACAGGCAACATTCCCGATACTATCTTCGGCTTATAGTTCAAAAACTTTTTAAACTTCTCAACGTAAAGACTGTGTTCATTAAATCTTGTAACGTAGTTTGCAATATCGGTTAATTGCCAATACAACTTGAAAACAGCGTTAAGTCCCGCTGAAAATGAACCAAGTGATACCTTTGGATTAACTGCGTACTGTACAATAAAATATGCCATAACACCAAAATCCAATAATTTATTGGTTGCAAGGTCGGAAACGAGGGCTAACGGAATAAGCTTTTTCGCATACTTGTTCAGCACCCCTATCTTATCATCTAATACACTCATATATTCATCACAGAGGTGATCGCTTATATCTCCCTGTCTTATTTCCTTAGCATAATCGGACAGATAAAATACGCGTTTAATATAGTCGCCCTTTCTGGTAAGCTTCTGAATCTCTTGCCTTTTTTCATATACTATTTTATTTCTTACTGCACCGAAAACAAGATATACCACAGAAGTTGCACAGCATATAAAAGCAACAATCTTATCCATAGTCCACAATATAGACAGTATAGCTATACTTGAAAGCACTCTGTTCAAAAACAGTCCAAAGTCCTGCATCATACGCCAAACGCGCTCGTCGGACTCTCTTACCGCCCATACAAAATCGTTGTAAAACTCGGGATCGTCGTAACAACTTTGGTCAAGAGAACGCGCCTTCATATACAGTTCTCCCTGCATACCCTCTTGAAGCTTTAGCTTAACGCGGCTTATGTATACACGCCAAAACCATCTGTTATAAATATCAAACAGCACCATAAACAATGCCATTGCTACCGTAACAAAGGTTATTTCCCTAAAGCTTTTGCCGGTTTCAATTGCATCAAAAATATACTTTATGTAAACTACAGACGTCAAAACGTGCCATATTGCCCTTGTTATACCTTCAACTATTGTCAACCAAAAGAAATCAGGAGCATATTTGAAGACGTATTTAAACATAAATACGATATTCTTTACAGTCAACAGCGGAGAGCTTTTTTCTTTTTTGGAAGAAGGATTTTTCTTAAATCCAATCATACTTCCACCCCGCTTTCCACGTATTTTTCTGCCTGCATACGCCACATCTCAGCATATTTTCCGTTTACAGCAAGTAATTCGGTATGAGTTCCTTTCTCAATCACTTTGCCGTTTTCCATCATATACACCATATCGGCCATTCTTGCGGCAGAAAGTCTGTGAGAAATATATATTGCAATCTTACCCTCGCTCACCTCAAACATATTCTTATACATCTTATCCTCGGCAATAGGGTCAAGCGCACTTGAAGGCTCGTCGAGTATAATTATAGGGGGATTCATCGCAAAAAGCCTTGCAAAAGCAAGTTTTTGCGCCTCACCGCCCGACAGCACCTCGCCGTCTTTCTCAAATTCTTTTGTTAAGATAGAGTCTATACCATTTTCCGTACTTGCTATACGGTCATATACGTCGCTTTTCTTCAAGCTTTCTTCTACCAAAGCTCTGTCGGAATCAGTATGCTTTCTCAAAAGAACGTTTTCAGTTACGGGGAGAGAAAACATTTTATAGTCTTGAAAAACAGTGCCAAAAGACTTTCTGTAAGCAGACAAACGATAATCCTTTATATTTTTATCATCAAGAAGTATCTCTCCGCTATCGGTCTCATACATACGGAGAAGCAGTTTTACAAGGGTAGTCTTTCCGGCGCCGTTATGCCCCACTATTGCAATCTTCTCTCCTTTTCTTACGGACATATTTACGTTGTCAATAACCTTTTTATCTCCGTATGAAAAAGATACGTTTTTCAGTTCCAATTTCTCAATATTGACGGGGACAATACCGTTTTCATTTTCAGGTATCTTGACCTCATACTCAATAAACTTGCGGTAATTATCAATATATTTCGAGTTTTCGTCCATTTTGATAAAAGTGCGACTCGCCCACTCAAAAGTTCCCGACAAATCTGAAATTGAGTTAATAATTACAAAGCAGTCTCCTATAGGCAAGGCCATTTTTACAAGCGCCAAAAATGCCGCCAAAAGTATTGACCCGAAATATACTAACACTTCGCTTACGAACTGCGCCAAACAGTCAAACCACATAAGTTTTATGCCGTATGTCTTGGCAATATAGTCAAGCTCTTTGATTCCCTCTTTCATATTTCGCAACAATACTCTGTACATATTCGTCAGACGCATTTCTTTTGAATAGTCAGCCAAATAAAAACAACGTCTTACGTAATCTGTACGTCTTCTTGTCTCTGTCATTTTCATTTCGCGTTCAAATGATACCTTGTTTTTCTTCTTTCCTACAAGCAAATTATAAGTAAAAGGAATAAGCGCCATAATAATAAATATAGGGTGAATTGTAACAATAAGAGTTACCATTGATATGATGCTGACTATTGCCCAAATTCCGTGATCAAGATGCCACATAATATACTGTGCCTTGGAAGATTGGTCAATAGCCTTTGTATATGCATCGTAAAAATCGGGATCGTCAAAGCATGCCATTTCTACACTTGCGGCTTTTTTCAGCATTTCTTTCTGCAGATACGATTCAATTTCCGTACTCTTCTTTGTGTGATAAAGCTCGGCAAACTGGTCAAAAAGCATATACGCTTCCGATATAATGAACATAGTTAGTATATATGTCAAAACCTCGCGCAATCCGCCCCCGCCCTGAAGGGTATTGAGAACGTACTTATACATATAAGTAAACGAAAAAAACTGACATAAGCTTCCGGATACCGATCTGAATATCTCCAAAAACACGTATGTTTTTGAATATCCAAAAATCAGCCTAAGCATATACAGATTATTTTCAACGGTACGCTTTAACGCCGCCCTTTTCACTCTTCTTTTGTCTTTTTTATTTTCTTTCGTCATATTACCTCTTATGCGTTAAACTTTTTATAACAGCTTCGGTGTCATAAACGTTAGGGTTTACGGGAATATTTATCTCGGGTTCGCCAACGACCTCAAGAAAACTGCGGGTTATCTCCCCTATTCCCGTTTGATATACTTTTTCAGTTACGTTACATTCACAGCCGACAGGAAGTGAATATTCAAACTTAGAAACGCTTCCGGCAAAAATATCAATAACGTATTTTTTTACGGAGCACATTTCATTTTTAAAAGAAAATACGGTCACGCAATAGTAAGCAGTTCTTATTTTTTTATCTTTACCGAGCTTTATATGCTCACTTTTGCCGACGATATACTCTTTCAGCGTCGAATCGTTTTCCTCAATGTTGTTTACAAGCATTATTCTCTTGACCTCGGTGTCAAAGTCCTCGTCTGTTATCTTTGATGAACGAAGAAGAATTACACCTGCTCCGCCGATAATCAACATCGGTAATCCAAAAAATCCAATGCCTATATAGAAAAATGTCCAAAGGGCTACCAGTACAACTCCGATAACCACCATTCCCATAAATACAGCATCAAGTATAGGATTTTCTTTTTGTGTTAAATAAGCTTCTGTTGTTTTTTTGTTTTTCATAATCTTTACTCCTTTTTTATTAATGGTTTTAAAAAAATAACGCGGCTTTCGGAGCTGTTCACCTCCCTCTCATACTATAAAATACTTATTCCAAAAACCTTTTTATTATATAGACACGTTTATTTACAAAAAGGTTTGGTTTTTAATTCTCTTATAATTGTATACTATCGTCTGCAAATAATCAAGCAACTGTCAGTTTAAATGCTCTCAACCTTTTCGCTTTTGTATATATAGTGTCAAATAATGGCTGACGGTTAGCCATTATTTCATAACACTAAATCTTATTTTATCCTACTTTGTCGCATTTGTCAAGAAAAAGTAGCATAATAATATATAATTTATTTTAAGGAGGGATATATTTATGAAGCCTTTAAAGGAAAAAATAAGCATTACCGTTGACAGTGATATCCTCGAAATAATACGGAAAAAAGCCGACGAGGACGAGCGTTCGCTGTCGCAATACATTAATCTGATTCTAAAGCAACATCTTAATAATATAGAAAACTGAAAAAATGGACTGTTAAAGGAGAAATCCCCACAACAGTCCATTATTATTTGTACAAACTATTTATCTGTTTGGGACGTCGAGACGCCGTTCCCTACCTATTTGTGCGTAATATCGTTATTATTTATGCGAGGTATGCAATTACCTCAACCTCAACCAATGCGCCTTTTGGTAAATCCTTTACCGCAAAGCAGCTACGTGCGGGTGCCGAGGTTATATATTTTGCATATACTTCATTAAATGCCGCAAAGTCCGCAATATCCGCCAAAAAGCAAGTGGTCTTTACCACGTTGTCAAAGGTAGCTCCCCCTGCTTCAAGTACTGCCGCCAAGTTCTTCATAACCTGTTCAGCCTGTTCCTTTATGCCGACAGCATCAATATTGCCCGTCTCGGTATTTATCGGAAGTGTTCCAGAAGTATATATAACGTTATTTACCATTATCGCCTGTGAATATGGACCTATCGCCTTTGGTGCTTTGTCTGTAGAAATCTTGTTAATCATAAAGATATACCCCCTTCTTTTTCTTTATTATAACATACTTTTCGTAAAAATAAATAGAAATTAAAAAATACTCTGTATGCCCATATTGATTTTTATTAATACGGACAATAGGTTTTTTCAATTTGCGAAGGGTTGACATATATGATATAATGTATAGACTAACGATTTACAAAAAAGAAAAGGGACGAATATATGACCATTCAACAATGCAACTATGTTCTGACTATTGCAAAAGCAGGCTCCTTTAACGAAGCGGCAAAACAGCTTTTTATCGCGCAATCCACCCTGTCTCTAAGCATAAAATCCCTTGAAAACGAGCTTGGAATAAAAATATTTGAACGTTCAGGAAACGGTGTATTTCTTACTGACGACGGTTCGGAATTTGTCAAATATGCGCGACAGATTGTGGAAAACAGCAACTTCGTTCAAGAAAGATACAAATCCCCCAACGTTCATCAAAAGCTTTTTATCGTAACACAGCATTACGACTTTATCGCTGATATATTCGGCAAAATGTTAGGCGAAATGCCCGACTGCGATTACAACTTTGCCCTGAAAGAAATTCAGACACACGACGTTATATTGGAAATTGAAAAATCCCACAGCGACATCGGGGTCATTGCCATAAAAGGAAGCGATTCCGATATTTTAAAGAGATACATAAACAAAAAGGGCGTAACCTTTACTCCTGTTTTAAAAGCGGCTCCCCATATTTATATGAGAAAAGAGCACCCCTTGGCAAACAGAGAAAAGCTGACAAGAGCAGACCTTCGCGATTATCCCTACATTGCCTATGAACAGGGCGAACACAATACGCCTTTCTTCACCGAAGAATTAACTCAAGGTATACCGGGCAACAAGCTGGTAACCATAAGCGACAGAGCGACACTTATGAACGTGCTTATGATTTCTGACTCTTACACTATAGGCACGGGAATTATGCCCTCGGCTCTTAACAAGGGATACATTGTCAGCGTTCCCCTTGAAAGCGACGACTATTATATGATAGGTTATCTGCTTAACGCAAACAAAAAGACCTCTCCTTTGGTCGAAAAGTTTATAAAAATGCTTTGCGATATGGCAGAAGGTATAGAAAAATGACCCATATTGTTATGGTCATACTTGAGGTAATCGGTACTATTGCCTTTGCCGTAACAGGTGCGTTTCTGTCGGTAAAAAGACAGCTTGATATATTCGGCGTGGTGTTTATCGGGTGCATAACAGCGGTAGGTGGCGGCATAACGAGAGATATGATAATCGGCAAGTTTCCGCCTGCGATATTTTCCAATACCCCCATACTGCTTATAGCCGCAATAACCTCTGTGATAATATTTTTAATTTCCTATCTTCACGCAGATAAATTTGAACAGATACGCGAGAAAACGGAAAAGATAAACAACATTTTTGATGCAATAGGTCTTTCAGCCTTTGCGGTAACGGGTACGGAAGCGGTATGCACCAGCGAATACGGCGGATATTTTGTACTTGCTGTACTTATGGGTATGCTAACAGGAGTAGGCGGCGGAATATTCCGCGACATTCTTGTAACAGAAACTCCCTACGTTTTAAAAAAACACGTATACGCATTGGCGGCACTTATAGGCAGTATAATTTATTACGTATTACGCGGCTATGTCGGCATAACCGTTTCTTCAATAATAGCAATGGTTCTTATATTTTCCATTCGTATGTTGGCAACCAAATACCATTGGAAACTGCCTAAGGTTAAACTTGATAATTAAAAGAAAAAATAAAGCACTAATAAAAAGTATGTACATAAAAAAGGGGCTGTCTCAAAAGCATTTTTTTGCTAATGAGACAGCCCCTTTTAAAGTACCTGCATATTTGTGTTTTTGTGCTCTATTCTTTATAATACACTCAAGTTTTCGCCGGGCAGAATATCGCTGAACATAAACAGATTTGATGTTACCATTTCATTTTCTGTCAACTTTTTGAAAGTGCCGTTACCGTAAAGAATGTCCATTGCCATTATTGCAACAGTAGAACCGATAAAACCACCTACTCCCCAGCTTATAATAAGATCCTGCATTTGCGGAGGATAGTTTTTCGCCTCCTGCATAGCGATATCCAAGGCAAATTTTGCAAATTTGTCTTTTATTTTTTTGTCAAGTTCGGGCAACTTTCCAAAGAATTTATCCGACTTTCCTTTTATCATCATAATATTCACCTTGTTATCCTCGGTCAAATATTTTCTTTTTTTAAGCCGCTTAAATTTTCCTCCGTTCACTATATCATCTTTTATATCTTCCCTGACATACTCGTATAAGTACTCATAATCAGACTCCAAGTTATTCTCCCATGCACCCATTCTGGAGCTATACCTTGTATCAACAGACCACGCATAGACTCCGGGGTATTTATCGGACCATCTGTTCATATTGCCACACGCCCAGTAATTAATTTTGTCAATCGGATAGGTCGGCACGTATTCCGGATCGGATATCTTGGAATCAAGATGAACAAAAGCTATATAATTTCCGCCGCCCGTTGTTTTAATATAATATTTTGACAGATCCTTGTTTATCTTTATCCCGCACTTGTTAAGTATACAATAGAATATCGATGCCGCCTCGAAAACCTCGCGGTTGCCACCGGGAATATACACCTCGGTATCCTTTACAGCCTTTATTATCTCGGGAACATACTCTTTGACCAACAGCTCTGCAATTTCCTGCTGTTTTTTTAATCGATTATCGTTCAACTCTATAGAATATTTTTCCGCATCAAATTTTACGTAAGTAGTATATTTATTGTCTTTTGTCTTAACGAGAAAACCATTGCCTTCAAGATAATTTATCCTATCCTCAAGAAAGACTAAAGTCATTCCCAGTTCTTCGGCAATTTCTTCTGCACTCCTCGGAGTATAATAAACACTGTAAACGATGTTAAGGTTTATCTTATCTTCCAAATACACCTCGGGAGCCCCGTTTCTTCCGGAATTTCCACTGTGTCCGAATCCTCTTGCCGTGATTGGAGATAAGCCCAATTTACCTATTTTTCTTTCCATTGAAAAACCCTCCTTTAATTCGTTCCTTGCTTTGTTCAAGTGCCATTTTACAGTTCCTTCGGGTATTCCCGTTTCTTTTGATATGACTGCTATGGACTTGTTTTCATAGTAAAATTTGTAAACCACAGACCTGCGCTTTTCCGTTAGAAATGCAATTTCCAGGCGAAGTCTTTTTAGCTCTGCATAGGGTTTTTCAAAAGAATAATCTTCAAAATAAGGTATTTGTATACCGTCAATCGAGACACCCTCATGTTTCTTTTTGGTTGAAACATATTTTGAATATGTATGCTCGCTGATGCGCCAAATATAGCCCTCAATATTTGCTATATCGTCAATCCGCAAAAGTGATGAATACACCTCTTTTACTATTTCAGCGCTTATTTCTTCTGCTTCGTCATAAGAATATGATTTTTTAATTGCAAAACCGTATATCTTCTGAAGATATTCCGTTATAATCTTGTCTGCTTTTTGTTTATCCATTTTTACTACTCCGGCACCGTTTGACTATATAGTGTGGGTTTCTATGAAAAGGTTGGCTTTTTTTTAAAATATATCATACAAATATTTTTTTGTCAAAAGCCAAGGTTTAATGCCAAATGAACACCAAGAGGGAGCTTTTTGAAAAAAGCTCCCTCTTAACTCCCGCAAAAACTTCAAAAAAGACAATGTCAAGTACTTTATTTTACTTTTATAAGAAGCAATTTACCGCACTTTACCGATACTTCGGCAACAACGCCTTTTAATACTTCGTTGCTTATACCGTATTGATATGACGTTTTTATTTCCGCATTATCAAGAGGATATTTTGCATTTTTTATAGTTATGCCTTTTGCTTCTCCGGTTATGTTAAGCAAGGAAAAGAATGAAAAACTATCGTCAATATATTTAGGCGTTTTAGAAACAAGCTCCATTTCCGAATAATCATCAACAATTACACCGTTTTTATCTGCACTGTCCAATAAATCAAGAATATACAAATTTCCGAGAGTATGGTCAAATCTTTGCCCAATTGCCCCGACTATCAAAAACTCACTAAATCCGCGTTTTATACCCTCTTTAACCGCAAATACCGTATCAGTATCGTCTTTTTCGCAGGGTAAAACCATAGTTTCAACCGCTGTATCAGGTCTTGTGTATGAATCAAAATCGCCTACTATAAGATTTGCTTTTATACCAAGCTCTTTTTGATGTCTTAAACCGCAGTCGCAAAAAATATTAAAGTCATCATTTTTAAAATACTTTCGTACTGCAGCATAATCCCCTATTTCCGCACCGCTTACAATAACACACCTACTCATTCGTTTGTCTCCTTTAAACAAAATGCATGATTCATAGGGCCCGAGCCTTTGCCGAGATCGAGCATATCGGCAAGGGCTTTTGATATATACTCTTTCGCATTATTTATGGACCTTTCAAGTGTATAGCCTTTTGCAAGATTTGACGCTATGGCACTCGATAGAGTACAACCCGTTCCGTGAGTATTGGGGTTGTTTATTTTTTTGCCCTCAAACCAAGTAAACAAGCCTTCTGAATATAAAAGATCATTTGCATCATTTATGCTATGTCCCCCTTTTAGCAAAACGGAACAGCCGTATGAATCACTTATATATTTTGCCGCTTTTTTCATACTTTCTGTATCATTAACCGTAATTGCGGTCAACACCTCAGCTTCGGGGATATTAGGAGTTACAAGTGTTGACATTGGCAATAGCTTTGAAGTCAGAACCGACAGAGCCTCGGTCTGCAAAAGCTTTGAACCGCTTGTAGCAACCATTACGGGATCTACAACAATATTCTTTGCCCCATAATGCTTTAATTTCTCTGCAATAACTTTAATAAGCGTACTTGAAGATACCATACCTATTTTCACGGCATCGGGAAAAATATCCTCAAACACCGCATCAAGCTGGTCTGCCAAAAATTCGGGGCTGACTTCTATAATACTTCGTACTCCGGTCGTGTTTTGTGCCGTAAGTGCTGTTATCGCGCTCATAGCATATACGCCGTTTACAGTCATAGTTTTCAAATCTGCCTGAATACCGGCGCCTCCGCTACAGTCACTTCCTGCTATAGTTAAACAAGTTTTCATTTTTGATGCACCTCTGATTTAGTGTATACTTTTTAAGATAATTTCTTTCAGCTCTTTTGCTGCTTTTTGGGGATCGTCAGCTTTCATCACAGCCGATACAACGCATATTCCGGATATACCTATTCCTTTAAAAATGTCTATATTATTCTTGTTTAATCCGCCAATAGCATTAACGGGAATATCTACCGAATTACAAATATCCCGCAGAGTTTCAACGGGTGTAAGAACCGTTACCACTTTTGTTGTAGTCGGATATATAGCCCCGACCCCAAGATAATCAGCCCCCTTTTTCTGAGCAGCAAGTGCCTGTTCAACTGTTTTTGTGGTTGCGCCGATTATTGCTT
>JAFQOB010000301.1 GCA_017395725.1 Clostridia bacterium | reverse complement strand
TTATAATGAAACCTAAACAAAAAATAACAAATGTGAATAAAAAGAACCGACGGTATTTCTCGATAGTCTTACTCTTGATGACGAAAGATACACGATAGGAGAATTTAAAAAGAACGTTTTTGAATATAAAGTATCCCTCCCGGACGGAAGACCGACCGTACCCAGAGTAAATGCAGCTGCCCCCGATGGCTGTGTAGTTAAGATAAGTCAGGCAGCTATTCCCGATAGCGCAACCTCCGGTAAGGCTACGGTTACAGTAACAAACGCTAAGGGGGAGAGCTCAGCTTATACGGTTATATTTGAGCGTAGTATAGAGAACGGGTTTGTCCTGCAGTACGATGACAGATGGGTGTTTAATACGGGGTATCACAACGACACGGGGGATGGTTATGTTTACGAATCAAGCAATCCCGACATAATTTCTATTGACGAAAACGGTATTTTGAGGGCAAACAAGGTTTCTGATGAGGAGGTTACTCTTACCGCCAAGCAGGGAACTGCGATAAAGGCGACTTTGGTTGTTGATAGGGTAGAAAAGGCTCATATAAATTTGTTTTTTATAACCGGTCAATCCAACGGTCAGGGACATTATGATTCATCAAACTGGGGCACCGGAGTTGCGCACCTGATTTCTCACGAAGAACAACTTGAAAACGTAGAGGAAATAGGTGGGGAAGGAAGAGTATACAGCTATGATGTGTTCCCACGTCCCGAAAATAAAGAAGTTTACAGTCTTAAGGGAAAGATTTACGATATGGCAACCGTATCAAAGCAGGGGCATCAAAACTCTCTCGGTAAGACGTATTATGAGCTTTCGGGTGAAAAGGTAGTGTTTTTACAGTCATCTTATGGTGGCGCTCCCATTGAATCATGGTTAGATATAAAAAGACATAAAGACATTGTGGGAAGCTATGACCAGCACTATTTTTATGCCGAAACACGTTCTGCATACAACAAGCTTGTAAAGTTGCTTGAAGAAAATTATGAAATTGTTTGCACCGCAAATTTCTGGTGCCAAGGTGAAACCGCAATGACTGCGATTTACGACAGAAATCTTACCACTTACCTTCACCCAAGTAATGATGGGTTCAAAACAAGCAATTTAATGACCGATGAAAAATATTACAATTACTTTATGATGATGCACGAAGATATGAAAGAGGACTTCGGGCTTGAATATAATTGTATTATGTTTGTAAGATCAAGGGGAGGCGTAAGCAAGAGTGCCGTTGTTCCTATTATTTCAGCTCAGTTCGCGCTTTGCAATAACAACGACGATATAATTGTTGCTACAAGAACGTTTGCTGAAATAGGTACGATGTATGGAAGCGGTGACAAAAATAAAGAGGGGTACGGCTTTATCGGAACGGATGATACCCACTATAACCAGATAGGCTATAATTATCACGGAAAAGAGGCGGCAACAAACGCATTTAATGCTATTTTTGGAGTTGCGACAAATACCTGCGAGGGCGTGGAAATCATAGCCAATAACGGCATAGACAGACTTGATTCTACAAAGATTATTACCTTGAAAGCGGGAAAAGAACAAAGAATAGGCGCACTTTGTTTGCCGCATTATATTAATGAAAGTATTATGTGGACATCAAGTGATGAGAGCGTGGCGACCGTAGATAAATTCGGTAAGATTACGGCAGTGGGCGCAGGTAACGCTGTAATTACTGCAACGGCTTCAAGCGGAAAGATGCAATCCGTTAACGTCAAAGTTAATTAATAGGAAATAGGAATAAAGGACACATCATCAGGAAAAACCAAAATGATGTGTCCTTTTTTTGGGGGGATTCAACAGCGGTGTCCGATGGACAAGTTTATTTTTTCATTAATTCGTTTTTCAGGTTTATCGGTGGAATGCCGAAAAAATCTTTAAATACCTTTGAAAAATAACCGTAGTTTTCATATCCCAAGCACAATGCTATTTCGGTTAATGACATAGCATCGTTCGTAAGCATATTTTTTGCGAGTGTGACTTTTTGCTTGTTGATAAACTCCGAAACCGTCATACCGAGTTCTCTTTTGAAAAGCTTTGCAGTATATTCCTTTGTAACGTGCAGAAATTGGCTTATGTCAGAGAGCGACAAGGATTGTGTTATGTTGTCATTGATATATTTAATTGCATTTAAGACGTGAATGTTTTTTGTTGAATAATTCATAGAGTCGAACAGCTCGGCAAGCACGCAGTTAAAAAGATTCGGCAGGATTGTGTTGACTTTGCTGTTGCCATATGAGGGGGATGTCAGATGGTCAGCTGCTCTGTAATACGTGTACGGATATACCTCGAGCAGTTTTCTTATGGTTTGATTGACTGCATTTTTGAAAAACAGATTTGATGGTATGTCGTTTCCTTTTGTGGTTGTGTAATTAAATATAACGTAGTGAGCTAATCCTTCGCTGGGAAACCTTTTTCTGACAGTTCCTGGTACCAGAAGCATAGCATCATTTGGGTGAAGAACAACCTCTTCCCCATTTACTATATAAGTTATTGTTCCTTCCAAAACAAAGGTGAGATGATAAAAGTTTATTTTTGCGGTTTCAATCTTTTTGTGTTTGTATCCCTTGTGGTTGCAAAAATAAGAAAAATTTTTTACGGTATACACGATACGGTTTCTCCACAGATTAATATAGTATAAAAAACTGTAACCAACAGAATAATCTGGTTTATTGAAAAAGAGCTTTTCATACACTATTATATAGTAAAGATAAAAATATTGTCAAGTATAAAATAATGAATGCCTTTTGAGTTAAACGTAAGTTTTTATAGCGGGAGGGGAATTAAATGAAAAAGGTGTATTTTCTTTTATTGATGCTTATATTTTTGTTTCTTGTTGTATCTTGTGGCAAAAAAGAAGAAAATTCAAAGGAGGAGATTACGGTGAAGGAGGAAATAAAAGAAACGGTTTTGGAGACTGATAAAGAGGAAATCGATCTTCCTGTTGATCCCGATGATTATTTTAAATTGGTGACGTTTGAGCTTCCCGATGATTTCAGAAAAGCCGCGGTTGAGTATATGCGTAAGCAGTCAAGTATAGCGTGGACTCCCGAAAAAACCTTTAAAACAGGAAGGCAAAACGAGAATTGGGGCTTTGAGCTGACATACGAAGAGGGAAAGGTTTATACAGGTCTTTTGTATTCCACAAGAAAGGCATCTGTTGACGAATTTCAGCTTACTCTCGCAAAAAATGGAGGCAAATACACCTCGGAAAAGTATGATTATAGCTTTCCCTTGGGGGTAGAATGCAACACGTCCATTACACATTCATTGCAGCAGTTTACAAATGCGGTGACAGGCAAAGCAGAAACACTTATGCCCAGTTATGCGGACTTGTTCGGTGGCGTAGTAGTGGGCGAGTATACTGTTCCCGATGGGGTGCGCCAAACAGCAAAGATTATATCGGCAAATACTCCCGAGGTGATGTATCAGGCATATTCGCAGTTGGATGTGGGTGATATTATAATCACGAAAGATGAGGATAAAAAAGTAAACCATTTGAGAATGATTGTGGAAAAGCCGGTTGTTGTTACGACAGCGTCAGGTAAGATCAATCCAAACAGAAGCTATGTGGTTACTATAGAGCAGACAGATACTTTTGATAAAACAAGAACAGACGGTGTAAATACAACGTGGTGGGTAGACCATCAATATACATTATCAAAGCTTCTTGAAAAGAACTACGTTCCCGTTTCGGTTGAGGCATACAGAACCGGAGTGGGGGTTGTTCCGTATATAGGGCTTGACACCGAGATTACGGCAGGAATACTCGAAAAAGGCACTCTTACGGGTACAATAACATCAAATTATCCTATCAGATTTATTCATATCAATCTTTATAAAAAAGACGGTACCCTTGTGAGCAACGTGGTCTATAACGGCGAATTTGATACGAGAAAAGTCAATTTGAGAAAATATGCTTCCGATATATTTACCGACGGTATGACCGAGGGAGAATATACTCTTGAAGTATTGGCGGGGGTAAGCCGCGGTTATGCGGAAATAGCGAAAGTAAACTTTATATACGGGTAAATGTATTATAAGGATAAAAAATATTGGACACATCATGGATAAAAACTCCAAAATGATGTGTCCAACTTTTTTTGAAAAAAATAAGGATATGGGGGAACCCATATCCTTAAAAATATGCTTTATTTGTTTGCGCTTTTCGAAACGCAACTGCAACAGCAACAGTCATACTTAGCCTGCGGGTTGTTGCCTGCAACCACGAGACCCATCATTTCAACTGCGGAAATTATAAAAATATTCCGAGGGCGAGCATCCGATATGCTTTTTGAATTCGGTGGAAAAATATTTATAATCCGTGTAGCCCGACATTAACGCGACTTCTTTGAGAGAATAATATTTTGTGGAAATCAATTCTGTGGCATACCGTATTCGGAGAAAAACAATATATTTTTGAGGTGATTTTCCGTATTCTTTTTTAAAAAGCTTTCGGAAATATACTTCACTTACAAACGATTGATTTGCAATTTCACGTATAGACAAATTCGGCTCTTTATAGTGATTCAACATATACTGAACCGAAGAATGAATTTTCGAAAACGGAGGATTGGATTTGAAGTTTTGTGAGTGGCAATTGGACAATATTTCATAAAATATTGCAGAGCATTTATATTTATATCCTGTCTCTTTCTTGTTCCAACAATATAAAATATCTTCAAAAAGCTTTTTGAAAATTTCAGGTTTTTTGGGCAAAAAGAATTCGATATCTTTGGTATGGCCGTTTATTATATCAAAATGTATTACGATCAATTCATCAACAGAAGATACTCGAGTATAGTTAACTCTCGAAGGCACAAACGATATGCAGTTATCTGTCAGATTGTATTCATTTGTCTCGCTTTTTAATACGGTGTCTGAATGAACGCGAAAAGATAAAGCGCAAAAATTTCGCCCCGTGTTGTTCATATTTATATTTGTTTGATTAAGTTTAATGACGTCTAAAATGTTGAAATTTATAATCTCATTTTCAAAAAACAAGATTATCCCCCCTTTATTTGCTTAAATATTAACACAACAGTTTCGAAAAATCAACCTCGAATATCATTTTATATGTTTATTTTTGATTTGATTTTCTATAAAATAAGCAAAAAGGGGTGTGAGTAATGAATGAACGAAGAATGATATTGGAGTTTTTTGAGCAACAAAAGGAATATGTTGACAGGAGAATTGCGGAAGGTATAGAAAAGTACAGAAAAGGCGACGTGGAAATAACCGTTACAGATAGCGATGGCACTCCGGTATCCAATGCAAAAATAAAAGCA
>JAFQOB010000300.1 GCA_017395725.1 Clostridia bacterium | reverse complement strand
TATTTATGCCATACCTGATACTGTATTATAACGTTTCACTTGGTATGGATAATTACGTGCTTATTATGGCTCCCGCAGTAATAGTTGCCGCAGTGTTTACTGCTTTGTATGGCAAGGTATACGACAGAGTGGGATATAAAAAGTCGGTTTTGCCGTCTTTGATATTGTTGTGTATAGGATATGTAATAATGTTTTTGTTTAAATCTACTGTCCCCGTATTTATAGGTTCACTTTTTGTAATAGGTGGATATTTGGCGTCTGCGGCAGTGTTTGGCGCGATGATAAGAGATTGTACTCCCGTTGGTAAAGCAGGTATGTTCCAAGGCTTACGTATAGTAGGACAGGTGCTTATTCCCGGTATAATAGGTCCGGCAATTGGGGCTGCCGTATTGAAGAATGCAGAAAAGATAGTTAATGATGACGGAACAAGCAGCTTTATACCGAATGAGAATATTTTTGTAGCGGCGCTTGTTGCGGCGGTAGTGCTGTTGGTATTTTTGTTTGTACAGTTTGCGTTTATGAAAAAGAATAGTAAAACGGAGATAGAAAAATGAGTAATTTTGCTGAACTTTATACAGAAGAGGGATTGAATTTATCCGAGCTTCCTTGGAATATTTACCCAAGACCGCTGATGAAAAGGGATTCGTTTTATTGTTTAAACGGAGAGTGGGATTTTTGTGTACGCAAGGGTGAAGAATGTACCGAAAATGAAAAGATAACAGTTCCGTTTGCCCCCGAAACGCTACTGTCGGGGGTGGGAATAGACTTAGACGAGGACGCTTACGATTCATTTGTGTATAAGAAGCAATTTACTATACCCGAAGGGTTTAACAAGGGGAAAGTATTGCTTCATTTTGGAGCAGTATCAAACTATTCGGAGATAATATTAAACGGGAAAACTGTTGGTATACACAGAGGAGCGTATGATCCGTTTTTGTTTGATATAACGGACTATCTAAAGAGTGAAAACAAACTTGAAGTATATGTAAAGAACATACTTCGGGACAATCTTTTGCCCTATGGAAAGCAAAGCCGAAAGAGAGGGGGAATGTGGTATACCCCAACCTCTGGGATTTGGCAGACTGTATGGCTTGAAAGCGTACCTACCGAATATATAAAAGCCGTAAAGACAGAGGTAAAGAATAAGACAGTAATAATAAAGATAGACGGTGTAGATAAGGCAAGTGTAAAGCTAAAAACAGGCGAGGGCGTAACCGTATTTGAACTTAATAAAGGCGTATGCGAGATAGAGATAGAAAAGCCGAAATATTGGTCGCCCGAATCACCTTATTTATACTATTTTTCTGTTGAGACAGAGAGTGATAAGGTTGAGTCATATTTTGCATTTAGGACTTTAGAAATAAAGAATGTAGACGGATACGAAAGACTTTGCCTGAACGGTAAACCCTACTTTTTTCACGGACTTCTTGACCAAGGATATTGGAGTGATGGAGGGCTGACACCGCCGTCGCCTACGTCTTATGAGAAAGATATAATGGCTATGAAATCGTTAGGCTTTAATATGCTCAGAAAGCATATAAAGATAGAGCCCCAACAGTTCTACTACGATTGCGATAGACTTGGAATGGTTGTTTTTCAGGATATGATAAACAACGGTGATTATAGTTTTTTCAGAGATACCGCCTTGCCAACAATTGGCGTAAAAAGACTTAACGATAGAAAATTGCACAAAGACGAAGCTCCGAGAGAGATATTTGTCGAGTATATGGAAAAGACGGTTAGAATGTTAGAGTGTCACCCGTGTATTTGCTGTTGGACAATATTTAACGAAGGCTGGGGACAGTTCTGCGGTACCGAGATGTACAAGAAGTTGAAGAAACTTGATGACACAAGATTTATTGATACTGCATCGGGCTGGTTTAAGGGTGTTGAATCCGACGTTGGTTCAGAGCATATATATTTCCGTAAGGTTAAGCTGAAAGCGGGTAAAAAACCACTTGTACTTTCAGAGTTTGGCGGCTATTCATATAGAGTAGAGGGACATATATATAATCCCGACAACGAATACGGCTACGGCAAATATAAGACGCGTGAGGATTTTGTGAAGGCATTTTGTGCCCTCTATGAAAATGAGATATTACCTCTTGTAAAGAAAGGACTATGCGCCTCGGTGTATACACAAGTATCCGACGTAGAAGACGAGACGAACGGACTGTTTACCTATGACCGCCGAGTGCTAAAGGTAAAACCGGAAGAGTTTTCCGGTATATCGCAAAAACTGAAAGAAATATAATATAAAAAAGGCTTTCTTTTCTATAACAGAAAGGGAAGCTTTTTGTTTTACCTCTGTGTATTTATAATGAGTGAGCAGAAACTATAGAGGCTCCTTCTTCGATTTCGCTCCCTTTGGTCGCTTCACTCGAAATGACCACTAAATAATATTCGTACAAAAATTTCCTTGTTTTATATGGGCGATGTCTTCGACGCCTCGCAAAAAAACAAACAAATTTGCACAAATATAATCTCTATATCGTAGGGCGGTGCCTTGGTGCCGCCGCAAAAAAAACAAACAAATCTGCACAAACAAAAATCCACCCGCTATTTTTTGCAGGTGGATTTCTTTTTTATTTGCGAGTGGGTTTTACATTGGATGCGGGAGTTATATCACCGTCAATAGAACCGTTGGCTTCTTCAAATGCTTTAATGTTTTGCCTAATCAAAACGAGTACTTGACTGTTTACACTTCTGCCTTCATAGTCCGCAATATAGGAAAGTTTATCCAACATTTCTTGTTCAATTCTAATTGAAACACTTTTAATAGCCATATAATCACCTCAAAATAAACATATTATGTATTTATTTTAAATGAATTGTGTGCTATAATGTTCTGAATGGATATACAGTATATTCATAAAATTTAAGGAGATAATTATTATGACTTTTAAGAATGAATTGTATACTTGCTGTTTTTTTGGACATAGGACAATAAACGAAACCGAAGGATTGAAGTTAGGCTTATATAGGACTATTGAAAGACTGATTATCGAAAAGAATGTTGATACTTTTTTATTTGGGAGCAAAAGCCGTTTTGACAGCTTGTGTTTGGAAATTGTTACGATACTAAAAGAAAAATACCCGCACATAAAAAGAATATACGTGAGAGCTGAGTTTCCATATATAAGCGAGGTTTATAGGTCGTATTTGTTGACTATCTATGACGATACATATTACCCCGAAAAGATAAAAGGTGCGGGCAGGGCGGTTTACGTTAAACGTAACTGCGAAATGATAGATAACAGCCGATTTTGTATTGTTTATTATGACGAAAGATATACTCCTGAAAACCGCAACAGCGGAACAAAAATTGCCCTTGATTATGCAATTAAACAAGAGAAGAAAATATTAATATTTTAAATAAAAAGCACCCATTGGTGCACCTGCGATAAAGCAGGTGCGCCGTTTCTATTGTTGTATAGCAAAATATGTGATATAATAAATAAGTCCATAATCTCTGCAAGGACAATTGCAGTATCAGTATGCTAAAATATAAGCACAGAAAGGAGATGACTTTATGGAAAACAAAAATTTAATTGACAAAGCCATCGGGTTCATACAAAAGAATCCAAAAGAAAATCTGTCGCTACAAAGCATTGCGGACAACGCAGGATTCTCACTCACCTACTTTGATGCAATCTTCAGACAGCATACGGGATACAGCCCAGTGGAATACTCTCGTATTTACAAGCTCACGAGAAGCGCACTTGAGCTTCGCAGAACACAAAAGACCGTGCTTGACATTGCACTTGATTT
>JAFQOB010000299.1 GCA_017395725.1 Clostridia bacterium | reverse complement strand
GGCCAAGGTCTTGCCGTAATAGAGTCGCCGAATGCCATAACGGCGTTAGTGTTATCGTCGGAAAGTACTTCAACACCGCACAAAAACGTGTACGTTATCGTTTCTCTTCTATTCTTTAAATCAACTTCTCTTTCGTTTACAAAGTTACCTCTGCCGAGCCAACAAGGAGCAAAGGTATCTCCCGCAAATTTGTTATATCCTGTTGCTATTTTTGTCAAACCCTTGAAATAATAGCTTAAAACGTAATTTTTTCCGGGTTCAAGAACGTAGTCAATTTCGTCTGTAACCAATTCTTTCCCCGCTTTTATAATATTGCCGTTGTCATTCAAAGTAACGGCAGCCAAGGTTTCAGTTTTGATAATAGGACCTTTTCCCGCCCATTCGGCAATTGATACCGCGTCAAGCTTAACGTCTTCTTCTCCGTATTTGTTAGTAAAACGAATTCTTATCTTATCGCCTTTAACGGGATTGTAGAAAATGTTTCTGAAAGTCGTATCTTCCATAAGATTTCCAATACCTTCTACTGCGTAAGAAGTAGGTATTCCCCAAGCTGTTACCCATTTACTCATAATATATGCCACTCCAATTAGTATATTTTTTTAAATTATATAATAACTTTATGCCTTTTTCAAGGAGAAAACGTTTTTTGGCTAAAAAAAATAAAAAACCGGCGGTTTTTTATACAAAATGTGCTATTAATATTGTTTGCACAGACCAAGAGAGTCAAGTTCTTTGCCAAGCTTTCTACGAAAGAAAGCGGGTCTACTTTCTTTCCTAAAAATCCCTCTCAGTCAGTTACGCTGACAGCTCCCCCCCCGAAGTGGGAGCCTTTGAGTTTGCACAAACCAAAGTATCGAGGTTTCTTTGCCTACTTTCTTTCCTAAAAATCCTTCTCAGTCAGCTACGCTGACAGCTCCCCCCGAAGTGGGAGCCTTTGGGTTTGCACAAACCAAAGTTTCGAGGTTTCTTTGCCTACTTTCTTTCCTTAAAAGAAAGTAGGGCAATAATTATATGAAAAATGTTATTTCTTTTTTTGATGCGACCTTTACGGTCACGTTTTCAAAATCCGCCAAAGCTCTTGACGTAATGTTAAAGGCTATTTCGGGTGTATTATTCTCTTCGCTCAAATGACCGAGCATAAAATTTTTCGTTCCCTGCTCTGCAAGAAAACGCGCAAAAGCCGCACAGTCATAATTGGACAAATGACCGCAGTCCGAGCGTATTCTGTCCTTTAAAATCAAGGGATAACAGCCGTTTTCGAGCATCTTTCCGTCATAATTTGATTCAAGCACTACACTTCTGCAACCTTGAAGGGCATTTACTGCCGCCTTGTCAATATATCCCATATCTGTAGCTATACCGAATTTATCGTCTGCCGATTCAAATATATAACCTACACAAGCGCAGCTATCATGTGACGAGAAAAATGAAGTTACGGTTATATTTCCAACTTTACAGCAGTAATTAACATCGTGTTCAACAATATTTTTCGTCTCGGGATACTTAAATGCATACTCAATCGCCGACGGCGTTGTCATATGTATCGGAATATCGCACTTTTTGGACAATACGGCCAAGCCTTTAACGTGGTCAATATGTTCGTGGGTTATAAAAATCGCATTAACGTTTGCAATGTCTGTTCCTATTTCGCGAAGCTTATCGCATATACTCTTGGCTGAAATACCCGCATCTATGAGTATTTCCGTAGTTCCGCATTTTAAGTAATATGAGTTACCGCTTGAGCTTGCCGCAAGGGACGTAACACTGATATTTTCATTCATTGTTTCACCGTGTGTTATTTATTTTACTAAAAAGAAAAGATAAAGCATATCAAAAAGCAGAGTAAATATTAAAGGTATAAGCACAAGAAGTATCTTCTTTGCTTTTTTTCTGCTTTCTATTAAGTCGGCTATAAATTTTTCTTTTTCCTCGTCTGACATATTGTCGTTCAGCTGTTCTTTGGTAGGGATATCGTTCGATATGCCCCTATTCATAATAATAAAGGCTGCTGCCAATACCGTTGTTGCAATTACGTAGGTTACAACAACTACCGTTATAATAACGGGGTTATATAATTCGCCTAACTTTAGTCCAAGCTGATAAAGACTAAAGATTATGATAAACGAAAGTATAAGCTTACCAAAAAGCTTCCAGTTAAACTCGGCAAAAGATTTTTTTACCGCATTTTTTGCTTCGCTTTCGGGAACAAAGCTTCTTCTTTTTCTGTGTTTCTTCTTAGCCATTATTTATATAACCTTTACAGCTCCGTCGTTTCTTACTCTAAGCGCTACGCAGTTACCCTTACCGAATACTTTTTCGATTTCTGTCTTGTAGTTTTCGGATTCATTGGCGGGTACAAACGCCTGAATAGTACCGGCAAAGCCGCCGCCGTGTACACGCCAAGCCGCTTTTTTGCCAAGCAATACCTGCTCGGAAACAGCGAGGGCGAGAGAAAGTCCCTGTTCTTCAACGTTCTTTACTGTGTAAACATTCTGCAAGAAACGGAAGCTTGACATACCGGAAGCAATAACGTTTGCAAAAAATCCGTCAAGGTCGCCCTTTTCAAGAGCTTCAACCTGTTTTGTAACTCTTTCATTTTCGTTTAGATAGTGAATTGAACGAAGAATTGCTCTGTCGCCCACCTTTTCGCGAAGCATAGCGGAATTGTCGATAATATCGGAATACTTAACGTCGCGTAACACTTCCTTGCCAAGTAATCTTGCAACCGATTTCATCTCTTCGGGAACCGAAGAATAATCGTCGTTGAGGTCAGCGTGGTTTCCGCCTGTATTTACTATGTAGAGGTAGTAGCCGTATTTGTTCAAGTCAAAGTCGATTTTCTTTATAATAGGATTGCTTGTATCCTTGAAATCAATATTGATAAAGCCACCGACAGCACAAGCCATCTGGTCCATAAGACCACTCTTCTTGCCGAAGTGTACGTTTTCTGCGAACTGAGCTATTTTTGCGATTTCAACGTTGTCAACCTTACCGTC
>JAFQOB010000298.1 GCA_017395725.1 Clostridia bacterium | reverse complement strand
TGCAGGAAAGATAAACAAATCGAGAAGTTATATTACTTGTGTTGAACAGACCAACTCTTTCGATGCTACTAGAAAAGATGGTGTAAAGACTACATGGTATTTAGACCATAAGTACACTTTCGACTCATTGATTACAACTTATTACGTGCCTGTAACGCTTGAGATATACGATAAGCACATATCCGAGTGTGAAGTTCCTTATATAACACTTGACAATGAGATTACCCCTGCTCAAGTAGCTAAAGGTGCTTTGGGAAGCAATATTAAGTCTAACTTCCCCATAAGATACGTGCACCTTGACATACTTGATAAATCCGGAGTACTTGTAAAGCGTACAAAGGTTTACGATATGGCAAAAGCATATTCTGTAGGCTTGAGAAAACATTCTTATGCTGTAGTAGACGGACTTGAAAACGGAGATTACACATTTGTTGTAACAGCAGGTATTGCACGCGACAGTGCAGAACTTGCGAGAGTAGATTTTACATACAGTAAATAAAATTTGATTATTAACTCTTCATATAAAAAACAAAGTCAATCAATTAACGATTGACTTTGTTTTTTTGTATACATCTACTTAAAAAAATAATAGATAAATCTTATTCTCTCAAAAAACGACCTCATCCGTCTCGGCAGCAAGGCGGGAGTGCAACGGTCGTTGGTATACTGCCGAGCCACCTTCTCCCACCGGAGAAGGTATCTGTTAAATCAAATCTCTTGATAGATAATTTTTTAATTTAGAGATGAAAAATAATTAGAATGAAAATAAATATTAAAATAAACTTATCACACATAAAAATCTACCAAGAAAAACAAAAGAAGGAGACTAAGTATTGTACCTTCTCCGGTGGGAGAAGGTGTCGTACCGCCAATGAATCATAGTTTTTATTATTCTTTATGCGGTGCGACGGATGAGGTCGTAAAAAAGCATTTATAGCAGTTTCAAAAATATTATTTCTTTTTTAGCTCACTTTTCATTTTTATAGGTGAAATGCCGAAGTGTTTTTTGAACACTTTATTAAAGTAGCCGTAGTTTTCATATCCGAGACTGTAGGCAATATCTTGCAGAGATAATTCATTACTTGTAAGCATGTTTTTTGCAAGTAATGTTTTTTGTTTATTTATATAGTCAGAAATGGTAATACCCATTTCTTTTTTGAAAATACGTGTGGTGTGTTCTCTTGAAAGGTGGATAGCCGAGCTTATGCTGTTCAGCGAAAGTGGCTGAGTTATGTTATCATTAATGTATTTTATTGCATTAAGGACGTGAACGTTATTGGTTTCGTATTTTAGAGTACTTAGAAGCTCAGTGAGAATACAGTTAAAAAGATTTGGCAAGATTTCGTTGATTTTAGCATTTTCACTATTGGGACTGCGTAGGTGAACTTGTGGATCATAGTAAGTGTACGGGTAAGAATCGAGAAGCTTTCTGATTGTTTGGTTGACCGCATTTTTCAAAAAAAGCGGTGAAGGAATTTAGCTTCCTTTTGTTGGATAGTAATTGAAAATGACGTAATGGGCTTTTTCATTGCTTTTATATCTTTCTCTGCGAGTGCCCGGAACAAGAAGCAAAGCATCGTTTTCTCGAAGTATAACTTCCTCGTCATTAACTTTATACGTAACTTTACCGCTGAGAACAAAGGTTAGGTGATAGAAGTTTATTTCTGAAAAGGGTATTGCCCCGTGTTTAAGACCGTTAAAGTTGTAGAAAGTAATGAATCTGTCGATTTTGTATGTCATATTCTTTCTCCGTGTATCAATATAGTGTAGAAAAACGGACTTGATACATCAATATTGTTTATTGAAAAATATTGCTTGATATCTTATTATATAGTAAAGACCAAATAAAGTCAATGGCAAAATAGAGTATAAAAGTTTGTACCGCGGAAAACTGTTTTTTGAGCTTTTGACGGAAAGGTGATAAAATGAAAAAAATACTTGTTTTACTTTTAGTTGGATTGCTTTTTGTATGCGCAGGGTGTGCAAAGGAAGAGCCTGAAAACAACAATAAGGAGGAGACTGATATGGCAGAGACGAATAATGCGGTTATTGAAAACGAGCCTAAAAATGAAAACGGAATATTAACTATTAATCCTGAGGATTATTATAAGTGTGTTGTGTTTGAGCTTCCCAAAGAGAATTTCAGGGATGCAGCCGTAAATCACATGAGAGCGCAGGCGTCGATAGAGTGGATTTGCAGCGAGGATTTCAGCGTAACTGAAAAATTTAAAAGCTGGGGTATAAACCTCGAATGGAAGAAGGGGGAAAAATATACCGGTATTCCTTATTCCGATACAAAAGTTAGCCTTGAAGAATTTAAGACGTATATGGTTGACGGAACGTTTACATACGGTTCGAGTAAGTGGAAAGAAGTTCCGGGAAATGCTTGTATGTCTTCAATTTTT
>JAFQOB010000297.1 GCA_017395725.1 Clostridia bacterium | reverse complement strand
AGGAAAGAAAATGACCATAGGACAGAAGATAGCAATACTTCGTACAGCTATGCAGATATCCCAAGAGCAGTTGGCAGAAAGACTTGAGGTGTCTCGCCAATCGGTATCAAAGTGGGAATCGGACCAGTCTGTACCGGAGGTTGGGAAGATACTTCAGCTTTCGTCTTTATTTAACGTTACTACAGACGATTTGTTACGTGACGAGATACCGTTAGCACCTACTTATACAGAAACGTTGTTCAGACCTAAGGAATCGGTAGTATTTAACGGCAGATATTTTGGCACTGACGGTTTCAGAGGGGAAGCAAATGAGAAGCTGACGGCTATTCACGCATTTAAGATAGGAAGATTTTTAGGGTGGTATTATACAAAGACACATTCTGACAACCGTAAGGCAAGGGTGGTAATCGGAAAGGATACAAGACGTTCGAGTTATATGCTTGAGTATGCGATAGTAGCGGGAATAACCTCATCGGGAGCAGATGCATATATGCTTCACGTTACCACAACCCCAAGCGTATCTTACGTTGTAAGACAGGATATGTTTGATTGCGGTGTTATGATATCGGCGTCACACAATCCGTTTTTTGATAACGGAATAAAGCTTATAAACAGTGCGGGCGAAAAGATGGACGACAATACCTTGGCACTTATTGAGGATTATATTGACGGCGACTTGTCAAAGCTTGGTGTTGAAGAAGAGGACATTCCATTGGCTACACGCGAAAAGGTGGGCTGTGTAATAGACTATGTTGCGGGAAGAAACAGATACGTAGGCTTTCTTATATCGGTTGCGGCGAACTCATACAGAGATTTAAAAGTGGTGCTTGATTGTGCGAATGGTTCTTCGTGGATGATAGCAAGGTCGGTATTCAGCGCGCTCGGAGCTCAGGTTTACGTTATAAACGCAGAGCCTGACGGAGTTAATATAAACGAACAGGCAGGTTCGACCCATATAGGCGCGTTGCGCAAATACGTAAGAGAGCATAAGATGGACGTTGGTTTTGCATTTGACGGAGATGCTGACAGATGTATTGCAGTTGACGAAAAGGGAAATATCGTAAACGGCGACCACGTTTTGTATATACTTGCAAGAAGATTGCGTGATAAGGGACTTTTGCCGGGGAATAAGGTTGTAACCACAATAATGTCAAATATGGGGCTTTATAAGGCTCTTGATGAAGCGGGTATAGGATATATACAAACAACCGTAGGCGACAGATACGTACACGATGCAATGATAGAGAACGACTATTATTTAGGTGGAGAGCAGTCGGGACATACGATAATCAGAAAATATGCGACGACAGGCGACGGTATATTGACAGCAATTATGCTTCTTGAAGAGATGATAGACAGAAAGACGGTTTTGAGTGAACTTGCTTCTCCTGTAACTATGTATCCCCAATCTATAAGAAACGTGCAGGTAAACGATAAGGCGGCAGTTGCGAATAACGAACAGGTTAAGGCAATGATTGCGGAGATAACCGAGGAATTGGGAAATGACGGCAGAATATTGCTTCGGGAAAGCGGAACTGAACCGGTTGTAAGAATAATGGCAGAAAGCGGCAGCCAAAAGATATGTGAAGGTTATACGGCTAAGGTGGAAGAACTGATAAACAGTCTTGGACTAAGCCGAAAAGATAAGTGAGGTATTTAAAAAATGTGTGGAATTATAGGTAGGGTTGGAAGCGACAATGCAGTGCCCTATATTTTAAAAGGACTTGAATGTTTGGAATACAGAGGCTACGATTCAGCGGGAATTGCAGTTTTTGACGAAAAGGGAATAATTGATTCGTGTAAGACGGTAGGCAGACTTGTAGGTTTACGTGAAGCTGCCGAAGGAAATAACCTAAACGGTTTTGTGGGCATAGGTCATACACGTTGGGCAACTCACGGAGGCCCCTCTGAGAACAATGCCCACCCCCATTTCAGCCACGACAGAAAATTTGCTATTGTTCATAACGGTATAATTGAGAACTCAAATGAGTTAGCAGAAACGGAGCTTGAGGGTGTAGGTTATAATTCAGAGACAGACACCGAAAAGGTGGTTCATCTTTTATCCAAATATTATAACGGAAACGTTGTGGAGACCATAAGCAAGGTTACGTCACTTCTCAAAGGCTCGTATGCGTTAGGTGTTCTTTGTACAGATTATCCCGATACGATTTTCAGTACTGCAATGGCAAGTCCGATGGTTGCGGCAAAGACAGCCGACAGCGGTTTTATATGCTCTGATGCGGGAGCTATTTCAGCTTATGCCAATGAATACTATCCAGTAAAGAATGGCGAAATATGCGTATTGAACCAGAAAACAATAGCATTTTACGGTAAAGACGGTGAGCCTATAGAAAAGAGCGCCGTTAAGATAGAGGTTGGAGAGCTTACAGCCGATAAGCAGGGGTATGAGCATTATATGATGCTTGAGATGCTTCAGCAGCCTAATGCAGTAAGAGATACCGTATTACCCCTTATAAAGAATAACGGAATATGTCTCGGCGACGTTGATATTACAGATGAATATATAAAAAATGACTTAAGAGAGGTTGTTATAGTTGCTTGCGGTTCAGCATATCACGCAGGAGTTGTAGGCAAACAGCTTATAGAGTCTATGGGCAATATCAGAGCATCGGCGGAAATTGCTTCTGAGTTCAGATACGTAGACCCGCTTATTGACGAGCATACGTTGGCGGTGTTTATAAGCCAAAGCGGTGAAACTGCAGATACGTTAGCGGCACTTCGACTTGCAAAACAAAAGGGAGCGAAGATACTGTCTATAGTAAATGTAAGCGGAAGTGCAATAGCTAATGAAAGTGACAACGTTATATATACAAAAGCCGGAAGAGAGGTTGCCGTAGCAACGACTAAAGCATACAGCGCTCAACTTGCAGTTTTGTATGCATTGGCGATAAGACTTGCCAAGGGAAACGGCAAGATAACCTCTGAGGAAGAAAAGCGAATGACTTATGAGTTAGCAGCCCTTCCTCACAAGATACAGATGACGATAGAACGCAATATAGAAAAGGCAGAAAGCTATGCCGAGCAGTTTGCGAAGGCTACGGATATATACTTTATCGGAAGAAGGCTTGACTATGCGGCGTCACTTGAAGCATCTTTGAAGATGAAGGAAATAAGCTATATACATTCGGAAAGCTATGCGGCAGGCGAACTTAAGCACGGAACCCTTTCCCTTGTTGACCCCGGAGTACCGGTTGTTGCCCTTGCCGCAGACGGAGAAATATTCGGCAAGACCTACAGCAACATTTGCGAAGTAATGGCAAGAGGGGCAGATATGCTTGTTGTTACTACAGACAAGAACAAAGAGCTTGTTGCTGAATTTGAGAATACTTTTATCGTTCCCGATACGCTACCTCAGTTTACCGTTTCTTTACAGATAGTTCCCCTACAACTGTTGAGTTACTACACAGCAAAAAAGAAAGGCTGTGACATCGATAAACCGAAGAACCTCGCTAAGAGCGTAACGGTAGAATGAATAATAGTATAAATATCCCCCGCGAAACGCGGGGGATATTGTTAAGTTATCACACGGCAAAAAAGAAAGGCTGTGACATCGAAAAAATAGAAGAACCTCGCTAAGAGCGTAAAAGGTAGAACGAATAACAGTATAAATATCCCCCGCGAAACGTGGGGGATATTGTTATGTTATAAGGCTAAATATAATCAATACCTCTGTTTACAAAACAAACAATTACATTGTAGGGACAGGCGTCCTCGACTGTCCGGGAGAAATTAATTACACAATCCAATTTTTTTCAAGGAATCGTTAGCATTTTTTCTAAGCAGAGTATAGCTCCAAACATTATTATCGCGGTTACGAGCCATAGTTTTAAGATTTTTGCACAGATTATTGTAATCCCAGAATTCAGGTGATTGTGGGAAGTTGCCATGCAGATGTGTTGCCAATTGACCGTTAAAGAAGATTTCGTAGTCATAGTCATAGTCTTCCGACCAATATTCAAGTAACCTAACCATAGAGGGAATTGCAGCGTCGCCCAAATCTTTAAGCATATTTATGTCAACGTTATCTAAAGTTCCGTCGAGATATCTGTCAACGTTATATTCTGCAATGATTTTATCGGTCTGTGCGAAGGCGAGAACAGAAAACATAACTACCGCAACACACGAAGCAATAAGTATAAGCGGAAGCTTGGTTGCAAACTGTTTTATTGTTGCTAAAACGAATATTACAGCTAAAACGAGCATAAACCAGGTTGCGTAAACCCTTTTAGGTGTAAGACCGTAAATATCAATATACATAAACATTTTAGCCAATGCCGTAGCTATAAGAATAAGCGTAGAAACCGACAGAAGAACGGAGAGGAATCTTTCAACAAAAGACGGTTTTTCGAGCTTTCTTTTTACGAAGAGGCCGATAAGGCAGATAAGAATAAAGTTTATAACCGATACCGTACAAAGCTGGAAAAAGCCTTGTCTTGCGTATTGAGCATAGCTGAACTCGTCGGGGAGCACGCCTACAAATCCCGAAATATAATATTTCCATTGGGAAATAAAGAAGAGCACGTATACGGCGAGAATAGGGAGTATTGCCGCTAAAACGGTTAGCTGAGGAACAAATTTTATTTTTGATATGCCTTTTTTAACTTTTTCCTCGGAGCAGACGTTTTTTGTTTTTTTATCTATAGCCGATATAAAAGCGCCGTAGATATACATGCCGACAGGGATACCGAGAATAAAGCTGCCAACGTGAGAAACGATTTTTTTAAAATCAAAGTCAAAAATATTGTCAAGTAGGTCTCTGAAATCGCTGTCGTATGAGAGCAAGAGAACGATAATTGCGGTAGGGATTACCGTAGAAATAACGCCAAGCAACAGCTTTAGAATAGGCCTAGTATTGATTTTGCCGTTTGCGATAAGACCTTTTCCGAGATTATAGAACGACTTTATGGGAGATATTATCAACGCTTTAAGAAAGTCCAAAGGGAAGAGCCTTGCAAAATCTTTTGGGTTGTGATTACCGTAGGCAGTATATATGAAAAGGCTGTAGGCGCATATACAGTAAAACGCAGCGAAAAAGTGAATAAAGCTGTTTTGAGTAAAAATGAGTGAAAACGATAATGCCAATGCAGATACAGCCGATAATATTGAAACGACACCGAAGGAAGCATTGTTTAATGCCATTATAACTGCGGTAACGCAGAATAACAGAACCGTAAAAATTAACGTACCAAAAGGATTAATAGTTGCGGGATAGGCTCTGCAAAACAGATACCCAGCAATAACGCATATCCAGGCGAAAACAGTTTCAGCCGAAGAATAGATGCGTTTCGGTTGATTATTATTATCCATAGACAGACTCCTTTTATGTTTTTTTAGTGGGGTTAATCTCTGTATTCGATTATGTCTTCGACCTTGCAGTCGAGGGCTTTGCAAATTGCATCAAGGGTAGAAAAGCGTATGGCTTTTGCTTTATTGTTTTTAAGGATAGAAAGGTTAGCAAGAGTAATACCGACCTTGCCTGAGAGTTCATTTAACGACATTTTTCTTTTTGCCATCATTACGTCGAGGTTTATAATAATCATTGTTTTTCACCTCATATAGTAAAATCGTTTTCAGTCTTTATTTCGGTTGCTTTTTCAATAACGTTTTTGACGACACGTAGGCACAGCCCTAAGAAGAAACAAGCAAACGAGGCGAATGAGGATACGAGGAAATAATAACCGAGAACAAGAAAAACAAGTCCCAACAGAATAACGCACCAGGAAATAACTCTGACGAGTGAAATGCTTTCAGAGGT
>JAFQOB010000296.1 GCA_017395725.1 Clostridia bacterium | reverse complement strand
GGAAGTTGTAGTGGTCCTTTCCGGTAGCTCTTGCATAGTGTGACTGAACAGCGCAGAACAGATTTATATTGTCCCTCACGTGATTACCGAAGCTTACTCTTGCAAGGCCGTTTGCACCGTAGTAGAAGTTAGAATCCTTAAAGGGTCTCTGATGACTCCAGCCGTAGCCGTTGAATCTTGAATAGTTATGGTAAAGGTCCATATTGGTGAGAAGCCCGTTTTTCTGCCATACCTCAAGACCGGTATTGCAGAACTCACTCAGGTTGTCGTGCATTTTTATATTACGCATAATAGCGGGACCGAATAACTGAACAGTCCAACAGCAATCGTATACGTGGGACGCATAGCAGTGGTGTATAACGAAATTGTCGCTTGAGCCGTAGGATTCAACCGCGTTGCCGAAGCGAACGCCGTGGTCGCGGCCATATGCACGTCTGCCTTGAATCGAGCCGCCTATCCACCTGAAGGTGCAGTACTGCACGGTGACGTTGTACATATCGTGACCCGCAACTCCGTGAGAGCCCGAGCCGTATACTTCAAGATTGTCTATGGTTGTGTCAATACAACAGCCGAGAAAAACGCCGTGGCCCTTGTCCGCAAGCTCTATTGACTTAAATCTGTCACCGGGGTTGCCGTTATTTGAATAAAGGTAGAGGTATTCGCTGTCGAAATCGTGGTAGTATTCGAGGTCATTTTTGAGGTCACGGTAGTCTGTGAATTTTGCGTTTGTAACGTCATACCACTCAAGTCCGTTGAATACTCTGCCTATATCAAGTCTTTCGCCGTTGTCCCGTTCCTCAATTTTGATACCCCAACACTTGCCGCCGTCAAAGATGATGCAGCCTACGTCGCGGGTATCGCCGGGAAGCTTTTCGGCATAGCGGTATATGTTTTCGCATTCGGTTTCAAGCCAAAGGCTTCTGTCGGACGCGTCAAGAGAGCATATAAGCTTGGGCTTCGGCCCCTCGCCGTAAGCAGAGTAGGTCATACCCTTTTTCGCTTCGAGTGAATAGGTCTGTCTGAAGCTGTCTCCGCGGCGGAAGAATACACCGTCGCCGTATGAAAACATAGTCTTGTTTACCTTTTCAACCGTTTTCCAAGGGGTTTCGGGTGTAAGGCCGTCGTTATCGTCATTACCCTCTGCGCTGACGTAATATTTTGTTCCGGTAATCTCAACGTCCGTTTTCGAGTTTTCGATTTCTTCCTTGAGAGCATCGGCTTCGTCCATATATTTGTTTACAAGCGATAAGTCCGCTTTGAGAAAAGACATTTTGTGCCTCCTTGTGCATTTGTTAATCGAATTATACCATAAAACAAGGTCCCTGTAAATACTAAATTATATACAATACAAGACACAATTTTACCAATTTGACAAAAGACGCGGTATACGCCGCGTTTTTATGTCCCAAATAGATAAATTACATTGACTACAAGGATGTAGCAAGACTTATAAAGTTCACAAGCGACTGATTACAGCAATAAAAATCCCGACACACTCGTGTCGGGATTTTTATTGGGTACAAATTAAATCTGTTGAGCTTTATTCATTTGAATCTGCTTTCGCGTCCGACGCGAAAGGAAGAGTTTCGTATCCTGCCCATTCAGCGAAGTAGCGTGAGAGTATAACGCCGTCTGTAGCATCAACGCCTCCTTTGCCGTCAACATCGGAGTTGTTAAGATTTATGTCGTCTTCGCTATATCCTGTCCACTTAGCGTTGAAGCGTGCAAGAGCAACAGCGTCGGCTGGCTCTACGATACCGTTGCCGTCAACGTCGCCGTACATTATTTCAGGCTCGGTCTCATACTTAACGTATTTTACAACGCCTGCCTTTTCAAGCTCTTCTTCGAAGAAGTCAGCCATTACTTCGTGACCTGCTGCGTTGGGGTGTACGCCGTCTGCGTAATAGGTTTCGTTATAGCCTGTAACTGTGTCGCCATCCCAGATGCAGAAGTCCTTAAAGGCTGCATTTCTGTAGGTCTTGATTACGGGAATACCATACTCTGCGCACGCCTCTTCTATTTCAGCAACATACTGTGCAAGTGTTTCGCCTGCCTTGTTTGTTGTGATTGAGAAATATCCACCATTCTGGAGAGGTGTGGAGAATACGATGGGCTTATCAGGGAATCTTGTGATAAGAGATTCGATAAGTGTACGGATTCCGGGAACGAAGCGTTCAAGTGTACCTGCGTTCTGTCCGAAGTCGTTTGTTCCACCCATTACGAAGATAAGGTCTGTGTCATCAGGAATCTGACTTACGCGGTCAATGAACGAAGCCTGATTTGAACTTCCAACACCTGCGATGTTCGACCCGCTGAGCCCATTATTGACTGCTGTGACATAAAGTCTGTCCGCAAGATACGAATGATAGGTCTTGCTTGTCTGGCTTCCTGCTGTGATAGAGTCACCAAGGAATGTGATCTTGGGCATTACCGCAGGAGCAATGGGAGCATCTGCCTTCTTGTCTACTGTAATAGGAGAAATTTCATCTATTACGTAGATCTTGATCTTGTCTGTTCCGACAAGCTCGCCCTTTGTTGCAGTAACTGTGATTTCAGTCTCGCCGTTAGTAACAGCGGTGATAACACCGTTTTCTACAGTTGCTACGTTTGTGTTCGAGCTTTCGTATGTGATAGTTGCTTCTTCATCTGTTTCTACACCGATGGTAAGCTTATCGCCTGCATTCATTCTGTATGCGTGCTTGTCAAGGGTGATTCTGATCTCTGTTTCGGGCACACCCTCACCGTTCATATGATATAGCGAAGAGTCGCCTGCACTGATAAGACCTTCGCAGTATGCCTTTGCATCCTCAAGGCTTGTTACGAATGCAGCCTCGCGCAAATAGAGATCATATTGCTTTGTATCTTCGCCATCAACGCCTGCAAAGGGCTGAATCGTTACGTGAGATGTGTAGGATCTGTCGATATAATTTCTAAACAAAAGTGTTTTTCCGGAGACGTCCACGATTACGCTGTAGTATTTATCGCCCGTATTCTGAATAAATATTTCTCTGTTTACAGGATTGCCCGTAGCGCCGTTGTTTACACGGTACTGATGATGCATCTTGGAAATTCCGTCGGGGTTCTTGTAAGTAAGAATCATATAAGTAATCGGCTCACTTGCATGATTAGCCTGTGAAACGAATGACTCAACAGCTGTCTTGGCTTCGGTATCCGTGGTGGGATTGTTTTTATTG
>JAFQOB010000021.1 GCA_017395725.1 Clostridia bacterium | reverse complement strand
CTGCTCTGTTTTCTCTCAATGCACGATTATATATAGTATCGTAATTTACATTTAAAAGCTCGGAAAGATTACGGCAAATAAATATCGCCTGTTCGTTATCCACAATATCTACGGGAGAAATAAACACACGCCATACCGATATATTGGTCGCAAGTACAACATTGTTCTTATCAAGTATCTCACCGCGTTCTGCAGATACCGTGCTTTGTCTTTGAACGTTATTGGATACGCTTCTTTGATATTCCTTGTGATGTATAACCTGCATCCAGAATAATCTGCCTACAAGTACGCTCCAAAATACTATAAAAAACAACAACAATGCTGTGCTGCGTCTTTTTATAAATCTATTCAATTTACCGTTCATTCTTTCTCACCCCCGAGAAGCTTTGCCGTCTTTTGCCCCATATTAACCAAAAGAGAGTAAAGAGTATATTCACAATACACCACTCTACCCTCATTTACGCAAAAACGCCTTACGATTAAATTTTATTCAGCTTCAGTTGATATATTCCACCAATTCTCTGAAATTCTCACCGATGGAACTCATAACCGTGTTTATCAGACTGTCTTCTGTGGTTTCGGGCTCTACAACCTCGATTTTGTCTTCATTGCCGATCACAACATATTGTTTCTTTACTTCATCGGCCTTTACCATTCCAAGTTTATTCACAGCAGCATCTTCAATGACCCTTAAGTCATTCTTTAATTCGACATCCAACCTTAACTCTTCTTCTTGCTTTTGCAGTTCGGACAATCTGTTCTGTAATGCCGAGATATCCTGGGTAAACTCATTGATCTGAGCCATAGTTAGCATCATGAACATGAACAGGACAGTGCAGATAACTGACACAAACACTACAGATGTCGGAAACGGCATACTCTTCTTTGCCTTGATTGTCCGAACTTTCGGCGTATCGTTCACAGCAGCAACGACTTTTATATTTTCTGATTCAAGCGCGTGTCTTGCAACAGCGCGTGTTTTGCTTCTTGTTTTTGCGGCAATATTCTCTTTTTCGGCAATATTCACATCTCTTCGAATATTTTTCGCCTTTTTCTTCTTTTCTTCGTACGACTCGTAAGTCATATTCCGCATCCCCCTATTTTTTCTTCCCTATTATTCCTAAACAGACATTTCAAGATTCCCTTTTTCTTGAAATATCACTACACCTTTTCGGCTACTCTCAGTTTTGCACTTCTTGACCTCGGATTTTCTTCAAGCTCTCTTTCCGAGGGTAATATCGGTTTTCTCGATATCAGTTTCAAAGACGGCTTTTTACCGCACATACACACCGGAAAATCCGGAGGGCACGTACACCCCTTTACTAAAGCTGCAATCGTCTTCTTAACTATTCTGTCTTCAAGTGAATGGAACGATATAACCGCCAATCTTCCGCCAACCTTTAACCTTTCGGTCGCTGCGGTTATTGCAGGCTCTATTGCGTCAAGCTCTCCGTTAACCTCTATTCTTATCGCCTGAAAAGTCCTCTTTGCCGGATGAGGTCCGTCTATTCTCGCCTTCTGCGGTATTGCGTTTTTTATTATCTCCGTCAATTCCGCCGTAGTCTCAATAGGCTTTTCCTGTCTTGCTTCCTCTATAAAGCTTGCAATACGGGGAGCAAATTTTTCCTCACCGTAATCGTATATTATCTGCTTCAACCTATCCTTTGAATAAGTATTAACTACATCATAAGCCGTCAAAGCATCGGATTTATTCATTCTCATATCGAGGTATCCGTCATTGTTATACGAAAATCCTCTCTCTGCCGTATCAAGCTGATACGACGAAACTCCAAGGTCGGCAATTACTCCGTCAACAGCCTCTATACCAAGGTTATCAAGAACATTACCTAAGTTTCTGAAATTGTCCTTTACAAAAATCACTCGGTCAGCAAACTCTGCTAATCTTTTTTTCGCCGCCAGTAACGCATCATCATCTCTGTCAAGACAAATATGCTTACCGCCCTCGGTCAACCTCTTTGCTATTTCGTAGGAATGACCTCCGCCGCCTGTCGTCAAATCAACGTATATTCCGTTGGGTTTTATATCAAGTCCGTCTATGCACTCGTTAAGCAAAACGGAATAGTGAGAAAACACGATATCCATTTAGAATCCAAGCGACATAAGTGTCTCTGCAAGTTCTTCGGAATTCATATCGTTTTCTGCAATCCACTTGTCTTCATCCCATATTTCAACGTGATTGCCTACGCCTATAACGTAAACATTCTTGTCAAGTCCGGCATAGCTTTTGTGTCCCTGACTGATAAGCACTCTGCCCTGACTGTCTATCTTCGTCTTAACCGCCGACGCCATAAGTGTTCTCTTAACGCGTCTCGCTTTCATTTCGGGAAGCTGATTGAGTTTTTCGGTAAATGCATCCCAAGCTTCTTTGGGATAAACGGCGATACAGGTATCAACGCCTTTTACAACAAAAACTTCATCACCCAGCTCCTCACGCATTGTTGCCGGAAGAAACATTCTGTTTTTCGGGTCAATCGAATGTTTATATTCGCCCGTAAACATAAATTCGCCGATCATTTACCTCACCTCCCGTTTCCGTTTTTCTATATAAATCCAAGGCAATAACCGATAAAAACGGCATAAAACGCCTGCGCCCGTAAAGCAAATCAAACCGATATCCGCCATACTGCAGACATATCGGTTCACTTCAACGCCACTTTACTGACATTTCGCTACACTTTACACCACCACTATTGTACACTATCTCCCTATTTTTTTCAATAGTTTTTTAATTTTTTTTAGAACTTTATCATTTTAACAACTATACCCACCGCATTTTTGTATACCTTGCACAAATTTTTCTTCATTTCGTCAAAAATCCCCCTTTTACGCCCCTATTTTTTCTCGGTTTTGACTATTTTCAGACACAAAAAAAGACATCTTTCACTCTTATTCGAGTAAAAAATGTCTTATCTTTTTTAAATCTAAGGGAGAAGTTTTATTTCCTCTTATTATTTATATATTCATCAACGCCTTTAGGCACATACGGCGTCACGTCTCTGCCGTATTTTATCATATCGCGCACAAAAGTAGAGCTTATATGCTTATACTCGGGCAACGACGGCATAAAAATAGTATCAAAGTCACCAATGCTTCTGTTTATAACAAATAAATCGTACTCGTATTCAAAATCAATCGTATCACGTACACCCTTGATAATAAAATCAATGTTATGCTCCTTCGCATAATCCACAACCAAAGTATCCGTTATATCCGCATGAACGTTGGGCAAATCCTTTACTGCTATCTTCATCATCTCATAACAGTCTTCGCCTGTAAATATTCCCTTACCCTTTTTCTCGGTATTTTGGAATATTACAACGTACACCTCATCAAATATCCCCGCGCATCTTTCTATTATATCATAATGTCCTACAGTTACCGGATCAAAGCTTCCGGGTATCAATACTCTTTTCATTCCTCTTCTCCCCTCTTGCAAAGTACGGTTATATATACCTTTCCATATTTGTTATGCTTTACCGTCTCAAGACCTTCACACGTATATGCAATATCGTCTTCGCTCTCACATATAACCTTTGCATTCGTATTAAGCAAATCGTATTTCACTAAACTATCTAATATTTCGGGCAAAATCTTCATAGCATACGGCGGGTCGAGTATCACTATATCAAACCTTTCTCTTCCCTTTGCCCCTCTTAAATAGTCCTTGTAATCAACGTTTACTATTTTGCACCTTTCAATCAATTTGGTCTTCTTCGCATTTTTCTTTACTATCTCCATAGCGTCGAGACTCTTCTCAACAAAAGTACAGCTCATAGCCCCTCTGCTAAGTGCCTCAAGTCCCATTTGTCCGCTTCCCGCAAACAAATCAAGCACCTTTCTGTTCTCTATTTCAAACTGGAGCATACTGAATACCGATTCCTTTACACGCTCGGCTGTGGGTCTCGTATCATTTCCCTCCAGAGTTTCAAGCTTTATTCCCCTCGCTGTGCCGGTTATTATTCGCATCATAATCATTCTCCTCTTTCAGCAGAAAAATACTTAAATACATTCTCTGCGTTTCTTTCGGATATTCCCTTTACCGCCTTTATTTCATCAAGCGATGCCGCCTTTAAAGCTGACAAGCTCTTGAAATGAGCAAGTATTTTCTTCGCCTTTTCGCTTCCTATTCCGTCAATCTCTTCAAGTATGGATTTCTTTAAAGATTTCTCCTTTGACGAACGCATCTTGGATATTGTAAAACGGTGTACCTCTTCCTGAATCTTATAAACAAGCATATACACCTGTTTCTCTTTCGCTATGCTTATCTCTTCATCCTCGGTACAAAGCGTTCTCGTCTTGTGATAATCGTCCTTTGCCATACCAAAAACCGGAATATCTATCCTCATTTTTTTTAGCACTTCTTTTATAACCGATACGTGTCCCTTGCCTCCGTCAAGCAGTATTAAGTCGGGCAGCTTCGCAAAACCTTCGTCTCCCTGTTTTGCTCTTTCAAAACGTCTTGTAACTGCCTCTGCCATAGAAGCATAGTCATCTTGTTTATCGGTTATATTCTTTATCTTAAACAATCGGTATTCGCTCTTCTTCAGCTTTCCCTCTTCGGCAACAACCATACCGGCTGTTATATTCTCTTTTCCGTAGTTTGATATATCAAAGCTTTCTAGTCTCTCGGGTACCACTTCGAGCCCTAACAGCTGTGCTAATTTAACCAGAACAGCCTCGTCTGCCTCTCTGCCTTCCTTATACTGATATGCGTGCCTTGCAGCGTTTTCATAAACCATATCGCAAAGCCTCTTCAGCTCACCTCTTTCAGGCGTTCTGATAACCACCTTGCGTTCAGCAATAACCCTTAACGCCTCTTCCAAAGCT
>JAFQOB010000295.1 GCA_017395725.1 Clostridia bacterium | reverse complement strand
CACTCACAAGTAATATCCTCTACACCAAAATTCTCTATTTCCATATCTGTATTTTAGATTTGCGTGTCTATCAAATATCATTAAACTGCTTTTTCCTTTTAAATACCCCATAAAACTCGATACACTCATTTTTGGGGGAATTTGTACCAACATATGTATGTGATCTGGGCATGCTTCTGCTTCTATTATTTCCACGCCTTTCCACTCACATAGTTTTCTTATTATATTACCTATATCTACTCTTATTTTACCATATATTACTTGTCTTCGGTATTTCGGAGCAAATACTATATGGTACTTGCAATTCCATGTCGTATGTGATAAACTGTTATTTGTATCAATCTTCATTGATATTACCTCCTTTGTTACTCTTACGGCTGGCTAGACCGTTTTTATTGTAACATAGGGGGTATTTTTTCTCAACGGCAAAAGCCTCTACCGAACCACCAGCTTAGCTGGTGGTTTTCTTATACCGGTGAATTATACTATCAAGTGCAACAGTAAGAAATCAATAAAGCCCACCAAAACGGTGGGCTTTTAATAAACTATTTTATCTTATCGAGAAGATTATGAATTCTGTTTACAGGGTTAAGAAGCTCGCTGATAGTCTCGTCGTGGTTAAGTGTATCAATAAGCATTGCAACGTACTTGCACATATTAACCTCGTGATACCAAGGTTTTTCAAGAAGCTCTGGTTTTCTGTAATTAAGGTTGGTTGTAAAGATCTTAGTAATAAGACCTTTTTCGTAAGCTTCATCGAATTTTTCAAAGCCGTTGCAGAAAAGACCGAATGTTGCAAACACGAAAACTCTCTTTGCCCCTTTAGACTTAAGCTGAGCCGCAACGTCAAGCATTGAATCGCCAGAGGAAATCATATCGTCAACAACAATAACATCCTTACCCTTAACAGATTTACCGAGATATTCATGTGCTTCAATGGGATTCCTTCCGTCAACCACTCTTGTATAATCACGTCTCTTATAGAACATACCGAGGTCAAGACCGATTACAGAGGAATAGTACATACTTCTGCTCATGGCGCCTTCATCGGGAGATATCATCATTACGTGTTCTTTATCCAAAATAATATCCGGTACCTCTTTAACAATAGCCTTTATCATCTGATATGTAGACTGAACACTGTCAAAACCGTGATTTGGAATAGCGTTTTGAACTCTTGCGTCATGCGCGTCAAATGTGATTATATTGGTTACACCCATATTCACAAGTTCCTGAAGAGCTACTGCACAGTCAAGAGATTCTCTTGCAGATCTTTTATGCTGTCTACCCTCGTAGAGCATGGGAATAATTACAGAAAGTCTGCGGGCTTTACCGGCTATAGCACCTATAACTCTCTTTATATCCTGAAAGTGATCATCAGGACTCATAGGAACGACCATATCATACATTTTATAGGTTACACCGTAATTGAAAACGTCAGCGATAATAAAAACGTCATGTCCACGAAGGCTATGTTTCAAATGGCACTTTGCTTCACCCGTACCAAATCTGGGACAGTCTGCATTGATGACGAAAGAGTCCTCTGTTTTTCTCCATTGTTTAAGATAATAGTCTACGTTTCCGGCAAACACTTCGCCGCCTCTCATACTGATTACACTAAGATCACCAAAAATATTGTCTTTCATACTTTCCCCCATAACAGTTTTTTGACATTTTACTGCAACTTTAACTACTAACATCTATATTATAACATACTTTATACAAAATGAAAATACGGTTTTTCAATTTTTATTAATTTTTTTATAAAAATTTTTTCCGAATAATTATGTATTTGCACTTTTTTAGTATAATGTGTCAATTTATTGTTTTTTTTAATAATTTATTGAATTATTTTTTCCTGTATGTTACAATAAGTTCAGCATTGTATAAGCGTTTGGTTAAGGAGTTTCTTATGAATATTAAATTTGTTAACGCCCCCGACGAAATCAAGCTTGGACTTGAGGAGATTATCCCCCATCTTAATCTTAATATATCCGATGACGGATATATCTGCTCTGTTGAGAAAAAGAATGATTCCGACATTTCCGTTACTTTTGACGGACAGAACGTTCATATTGTTTATTCGGAAAAGCACCACTTTTTCAGAGCTTTAGGCCTTGCAATTCAACACATAAAAGAAGGCGAAAAAAACTTCAACATAATAGAAAAAGCATACTTCCGTTCAAACGGTCCTATGTTTGACTTATCCCAAGCGGCATCGGCTTTCAATGTAAAAGAACTAAAAAGCATTATAAGACAACTTGCTCTTATGGGTCTTAATATGCTTATGCTCTACACCGAAGATAACTATGAAGTTGAAAATCAGCCCTACTTTGGTTATATGAGACCAAAATATTCTCAAGATGACCTCAAAGAGCTTGATGACTATGCATATAACCTTGGTATCGAAATGATTCCCTGTATACAAACGCTTTCCCATATGCAAGAAGCATTAAAATGGAAGGTATATAGAGGCATCACCGATTATCCCGCGTGTGTGCTGGTTGGCGAAGAAAAGACGTATGAGTTTTTGAAAGACATTATTTCCGCCGCATCAAAGCCATTCAGAACTAAAAAAATACACATCGGTATGGACGAAGCCAATGACCTCGGCCGCGTTAATTTCCTTACCAAATTTGGCTACAAATCCAATGGCGAAATAATGAGAATGCACCTTGAAAGAGTTATGAAAATTGTTAACGAGCTTGGACTTAAGCCTATGATGTGGGACGATATGTTTTTCTCCACCTTCGGAACAAAAAAATATCGTCAAAAGGGTGCCACAGTTCCCGAAGAAACGAAGAAACTTGTTCCAGAGGGTATGACTTGCGTATATTGGGAGTATACAGGCGAGGGTGCAGAGCTTTACGACGATTATTTCAGACAGCATTTTGAACTCGACCCCAACTTTGTTTTTGCGGGCGGTATCCAATCTTGGATGAGCTATGCTTTCTCTTGGACAAAAACAAAAAGAACAGCTATAGATGCCCTCTCCGCTTGTAAGAGACACGGGGTTAAAGACGTTTTCGTTACTACTTGGGCAGACCACAACGCAGAATGTCTTATAAACGCTAACCTTATCGGTGTTCAGTTATACGCCGAGCTTGGCTATAGCGAAAGCTATGACGAAGAAAAGTTTGCAAAGAGATTTAAATTCTGTACAGGAGGTAACCTCGAAGACTTTAAGCTTCTTGAATATCTTGACGTTATCCCACAAACGGAAAACTTAGAAAACAGACAATATTACAACACTTCAAAGCACCTTATGTGGCAAGACGTATTGACAGGTCTTGTTGACAACAACTACACCGGCTTTGATCTCAATAACCACTACGCCGCATTGGCTGAAAAGCTGAAAAAAGCTATCGGAAATAACGGTCAGTTTGACGGTCTTTTTGAAATGAGCTATCTCGCCGCTTATGTGTTAGCTATAAAATCAGAAATAGGTATTAAGCTGGTCGAAAGCTATAAAGCAGGCGATAAAGCCGCACTGAAGCACTTTGCAGATGTTGACTTGCCGGAACTTAAGAACAGGGTTGAACTTTTGCAAAAATCACATATGCAGAATTGGTTTGAAATCTATAAGCCTCTCGGTTGGGACGTATGCGATATTCGTTACGGTGCGCTCATAAGCCGAGTTAATACTGCTATATATGAAATAAATGAATATCTTGAAGGCAGAATGGAACGCCTTGAAGAACTCGAACAGCCAAGACTTCCATTTGACGGTATTGAAGGACCGATTCGTTATATGAACCGTTGGGAAAGACTTGCTACCCCCTCTAAACTTGCTGCTAATATTTCAATTAACTCATATTAAAAGGAGAACACACTATGAACATCAAATTTCTCGGGCTCAAAGAAGAGCTTAACACCGGTGTCGGTATTCTTGCCGATTATATGGGTGTAACACTCGGAGACGGCGGTTACGAATTTACCGTTACTCAAAAGGGCGGATGTAACCTTGTTGTTACTTTAGATAACAAAAAAGGTACAATCGTTTACGCTGAAAAATGCCACTTTTTCAGAGCATTCGGTCTTGCTGTTGAACATATCACCGACGGTGAAGAAAGCTTTAAGCTTGAAGAAGTTCCTCAGTTTGAAATGAACGGTCCTATGTTTGACGTTGCACAAGGTAACGCGGCGTTTAACGTAAAAACTTTAAAAGAAGTAATCAAGCAGTTGTCTCTTATGGGACTTAACACGCTTATGCTTTATGCAGAAGATACCTTTGAAGTAAAAGAACAGCCTTACTTTGGATACATGAGAGCAAGATACTCCGAAGAAGAAATGAGAGAGCTTGACGACTATGCATACGACCTTGGAATTGAAATGATTCCTTGTATTCAGACTCTCGCACATATGCCCGACACTCTCCGTTGGAAGTGCTTCTACAACATCAGAGATTACGAAGAGTGTTTGCTCGTCGGCAAACCGGAAACGTACAAATTCGTAAGAGATATTATAACAGCCGCTTCCCGCCCCTTCAGAACAAAGAAGATCCATATCGGTATGGACGAAGCTTGGAAGCTCGGTCGCGGTAAATATATTGACCATTTTGGCTACAAACCCGCTAATGAGATTATGCAGGAACATTTGGCAAAGGTTATGGAAATTGTAGATGACCTCGGTCTTGAGCCTATGATGTGGGACGATATGTTCTTCCGTACGGTTGGTAACAAGAAATATTATCAGCCTGACGTAGTTTTCCCTCAGTCTACACTTGATATGGTTCCAAAGAATATGGCTTGCATATATTGGGATTACTATAAGATAACACAAGAAGAATATGAAAAAGCTATTCCTACACATCAACAGCTTAGTGATAACGTTATTTTTGCAGGCGGTATTTGGACATGGGTCGGTTATAGCCTTGCTTGGAACAAAACAAAGGTATCTACCGAATGTGCTCTTAATGCTTGTAAGAATAAGGGCATAAATAAAGTATTTATGACAACTTGGGGTGATAACGGTACCGAGTGTCTCCTTACAACTACTCTCATAGGCTGTCAGCTTTACGCTGAACACGGCTATGCAAAAGAAATTGATTACGATAAGTTTGCAAAGAGATTCAAGTTTATCTGCGGTGCAAACGTTGAAGACTTTGCTCTTCTTGAACGCCTTGACAGAACCCCCGATATGTTGCATATGGTTGACTCTTCAAGATACAACCCCTCAAAATATCTTATGTGGCAAGATATCCTGACAGGTCTTGCAGATAAGAACATCGAAGGCGTTGAGCTTGACAAACACTATGAAAAACTTGCAGAAGAACTGAAAGCCGCTATCGGCAGAAACGGCAAGTATGACGATGTAATTGAATTCAGCTATTACGCAGCAAACGTACTTGCAAAGAAATCGCAGATGGGACTTCGTTTGACTGCAGCATATAAGGCAAACGACAAAGCTGCTCTCAAGAACTTTGCTGAGGTTGAATTACCCGACCTTATCAACAGAGTTAATGACCTTTGGGAATGTCACAGAACAAATTGGTTCAAGATTTACAAGGCATTCGGTTGGGATGTTATGGATATGCGTTACGCTTCCCTCGTGGGCAGAATCAATAGTGCAATAATCGAAGTTACACAGTATCTTAACGGTGAAATGGATAGAATCGAAGAGCTTGAAGAAACGAGACTTCCTCTTCACGGTCTCGACGGTCCTATTCAGTATATGAACTTCTACGGCAAGATCGTTTCTCCCTCAAGAATCGCTCCCGAAGCATAATTTAATAAAAAACAAAGTGCACATAAGTTTAAATCTTATGTGCACTAATTTTTTATCTTTCTTCTCTGTAGTAGTTTATACCACAACAAGTAGGTTGATCGCCTCTGCCTTTGTCTCTTATAGAAGATACTACAAGAACAATAAAGGTTATAACGAACGGAAGCATCTGATAGAACTCATTTGGAATTATATCAACCCAACCGAGAACACCGGGAAACGCTTCTTTAAGGTTACCCTTCCACGACTGCAATACAGTTAATGCACCGAAGAGGAATGAACCGAAAATAGCTTTCGCAGGATTCCACTTTGCAAAGATAACCAATGCAACAGAAATCCAACCCATACCGTTTATCCAGCTTTCGTTCCAAGCACCGCCGTTTATAACAACACCGAGGTAAAGACCGCCAAGACCCGTTATACCCGCACCGCATACAGTATGCATATAACGGTAGAGTGAAACGTTTACACCGCAAGCGTCAGCCGCGCCGTAGTTTTCACCTGTTGCCCGAAGCTTCAATCCGGTTTTGGTTTTTGTAATGTAGACCCAAAGTACTACAGCCACCAAAACAGATATATAAACCATTATATTATACGAGAACAACAGAGTTCCAATGTATGGAATATCACGAAGCACGGGGATACCTATATCCGACTTCATAAACACCATTTGAGAAGCATCGTCCATAACGGGATATTTCCCGCCGCTTGTTAAAGACCTACCGATAAACTCGTAAACACCTACACCGAATATGGTCAAAGTAAGACCGGTTACATTTTGGTTTGCCTGAAATGTAATAGTAAGGAACGAATATACAAGTCCCCCCAATGCCGCGCACAAGAAGGCGGCTAAAATCGCAACCAACATACTGTTAGTCTTGCAACCGAAATAATATCCGCCGATAGCCCCCATAGCCATAAGACCTTCTACACCGAGGTTTAAGCTACCAGACTTCTCGGAAACTATTTCACCTGTGGTACCAAACAAAAGCGGTACGCCCATTCTGATGGAGTAAAAAAGAAATTTAATTATAGTGTTCATTTTTTACCTCCCTCAGTTTTATTATTAAAGTTAAATACGAATCTGTAATTTATAAAGAAATCTGCCGCAAGAACCGTAAACAGAATTATACCTTGCAAAATTGACGATACAGCAGGAGATATGTTAAACGCACTTTCTGCAACGCTTGAGCCTTTAGATAGAATACACATAAGCACGGAAGTAACCAAAATACCGATGGGGTTAAGCTTCGAAAGCCATGCAACGATTACACCAGTCCAGCCCACACCGCTTGTTATACCTGTACTCAATCTGTATGAGGTTGCAATACCGGATACCTGGAACATTCCGGCGATACCTATTACAGCCGCGCTCAAGAACATAGTTCTTATAATTATTTTAGGCACGTTCATTCCCGCATACTTTGCAGTATTTACGCTGTCGCCTACTATTGATATTTCATAGCCTTGCTTAGTCTTCTTGAAGTAAATAAAGCATACGACAACAAGAATCAATGCAATTATCAATGAAACGTCAAATCTAATACCGTTGGCAAAAGTTATCTGAGGCAAATGAGCGTTTTCTTCCAATGCCGCAAAGTCTCTGTTATTGGGAACACCGTTGTTCAACTGACCGAAATAACGCGTTTTCTTCAAGAAGATGAAGAAATAAAGTACAATATAGTTTAGCATCAATGTGAGAAGCGTTTCGTTTGTGCCAAACTTAACTTTAAGCAATGCGGGGATAAGACCGATCAAACCGCCGCCCAAAGCACCTGCAACAAACATACACAAAAGAACGATTATGCTTGATGTATCGGTTCCTCTGAACAAATGCGCTATGGCAGCCGCAGAAATCGCTCCGGCAATAAACTGCCCTTCTCCGCCTACGTTCCAGAACTTCATCTTAAATGCAAACGCTATACCAAGAGACGTAATCGTCAAAGGTATTATCTGCCTTATAAGACCGTTAAGGTTTATGGAGTTTTTAAAACAACCCACAAGAATATTGGAATAATAGCTGATCGGGTTTGCACCGTTCATTATAACGAAAATACCGCCTATCAAAAGCGCAATCATTACTGCGGCGAAGTATATAGAAGATGTCTTCCAAAGCGGAAGCGTATCCCTCTTAATAAGATGTATAAAAGGCTCTTTATGCTTTTTAGGCTTCTTTCCGTTTGTTTTTTCTTTAAACTCGTACTCAACCTCGCCCGCTTCAACGACCTCTTTCTTGGTTTCGTCGTTTTGCTCTGCTTCAACGGCATTAGTCATAAGCAAACCGAGTTTTTCTTTTGTTGCATCTTTAGCATCAAGAATTCCCGTAACCTTGCCGTGACAAAGTACCATTATTCTGTCGCAAAGCTCAAGCATAACGTCAAGGTCTTCACCTACGAAAAGCACACCCGCACCTTTTTTCTTCTGCTCATTCAAAATATCATATATAATGTATGAAGAGTTGATGTCAAGTCCTCTAACAGGATATGCAGTAACAATAACAGTAGGAGAAGACTCTATTTCTCTTCCTACAAGTACTTTTTGTACGTTACCGCCCGAAAGCTTTCTAACGGCCGTTTCAGTTCCGGGAGTATTGATTTCAAGCTCATTAATAACCCTCTTAGCCGTTTCTCTGGTCTTTTTACGGTCAACGAAAGGCCCTTTTGTTTTACTGTAATTCTTCAGCATCATATTGTCTGTAATACTAAGTGATGCTGCAAGTCCCATTCCAAGTCTGTCCTCGGGTACAAAGCTCATACTAATACCGAGGTTAATAATTTCACGTGTTGATTTGCCTTGGATTTCAGTATCTTTATATATTATCTTTCCGTTATCAAGCTTTTGAAGACCTGCGATAACCTCGCAAAGCTCCTTCTGTCCACAGCCGGAAACTCCGGCAACACCAAGTATTTCTCCGCTGTGTAATTCAAATGAAACGTCTTCGATAGCCTTAAGTCCCGACTCGCCCGACACGGTAACACTATCTAATTTAAGCAGTACCTCTTCTTTGCGGCACTGAGGTCTGTCAATAGCAAGCTCAACTGCTCTGCCCACCATCATATCGGTAAGCTCTTTGGCATTAGTCTCGGAAGTGTTTACCGTTCCGATACTTTCACCTTTACGCAATATGGTTACTCTATCACTTATTTCAAGAACTTCGTTTAACTTATGGGTAATTATAATAATAGCACAGCCGCTTTTTTTCATTTTACGCAATATGGAGAAAAGCTTATCCTTTTCCTGAAGCGTAAGCACAGCCGTAGGTTCATCAAGTATAAGCACGTTTGCTCCGTAATAAAGAACCTTTAATATTTCAACGGTCTGCTTCTCGCTGACTCCCATATCACATACGCATTTTTCAGGGTCAATATCAAAGCCGAATTTACGGCTCATATCCCCAATCTTTTTAAATCTGCTTTTTCTTAATAAATACTTATCTGCGCCCTCTTCGTTGTCAGAGCCGATAAGAATATTATCTGCGGCAGAAAACTTCTCAACAAGCTTGAAATGCTGGTGTACCATACCTATTCCAAGTCTTTTTGAGTCCTCGGGCGATTGAATAACAACCTTTTCGCCATTTATGTAGATTTCACCTTCGTCGGGTTTGTAAATTCCCGACAGCATATTCATTAAGGTAGTTTTTCCCGAACCGTTCTCTCCCAAAAGCGCTAATATTTCACCCTTGTTTACAGAAAGATTTATCCCCTTGTTTGCATGTACCGAGCCGAAGGTCTTGCTTATATTTTTTAGTTCAATAGCAGCATTGCCGCGTGTTACCTCTGCCATAACTTCTCCTGCTTTTTTGATTTTTATTATAAATATGCTTCTCCTCCGGCACAGGAAGAGAAGCATATTTAAACCGTTTTTTTAAAATTACTTAAGTGATACGCCTTCTACGAAGTAGTTCATTGTACCTGTGATAACAGAATCTTCAACAGACGCGCCGCCTGCTTTAACGATTACATTACCCGCATTGTCTTTGAGGTCAGCATCAGTCTTAACGATAGCGCCGTCCTTGAAAGAAAGCTTAACGCCTGAGAATACGTCCCAAGTACCTTCTTTGAAGAGGTCCTTAACGAGCTTAATGTATTCAGCTGTGTTTTCTGCGCAGTTTTCAGAAAGAGCAGATACGTCTACAAGACCGTCAGCCAAGCTGCCGTAGTAGTTACCGAAGTCTTTCCATGTGCCGTCCATAGCTGCCTTTGTAGCTGCTGTGTAGTAAACACCCCAGTTCCAGATAGGAGCAGTAAGGTGAGCCTTAGGAGCATCTTTTGTCATATCAGAGTTGTATCCGCAACCGAATACGCCCTTTGTCTGAGCAGCTATCTGAGGGTTAGCTGTGTCGCAGTGCTGAGCGATAACGTCACAACCGAGCTCGATAAGAGCTTCTGCATAAGCAGTTTCGTTTGCAGGGTCAAACCAGCTGTTAAGAGACTTAACGTAAACTTCTGCATCGGGATTAACAGACTGTACACCAAGTGCAAATGCGTTAATACCACTGCATGTTTCAGCAAGTTCTGTACCGTAAGCTGCTACGTAACCGATCTTGTTAGACTTTGTCTTAAGACCTGCAGCGATACCGGAAAGGTAACGAGCCTGATAAATTCTACCAAAGTAGTTGTTAAAGTTTGTCTCATTGCTCTTGTAACCTGTACCGTGTGAGAAGATTACGTTGGGATGTTCTTTTGCAAGAGCTTCTGTTGTGTCCATATAACCGTAGCTTGTTGTAAAGATGATCTTACAGCCTTCGGAAATACAAGCTTCAATAGATTCTCTGATTGCAGATTCATCATCGTCAGCGATGTTGAGCTTACGAACGATCTGGTCGTCAGCAAGGTTGAGAGCCTTCTGCATTTCAACGATACCTAAATCGTGTGTGTAGGAATAACCGGAACCGTCAGCAGGGTCGCCGATGTGAATTACGCCTACCTTGAATTTGCCCTCGCCGCCTTCATTCTCGGATTCGTTGCCGCAAGATGCAAAACAAACCAAAGAAACTGCAATGAGAAGCACTGCCAAAAGAATTGAAAGAAACTTTTTCATTTTGGATTCTCTCCTTTTAAAAATAAAATATAATTATAATCAAGTATGATAATCATACCGGTTATCTAAAAGTTATGGTATTTCCGTCAATACTGTCAATAATAGCTAAAGATTCCACTTTTATTCCCTTACTGCGAAGAAGTTCGCCTCCGGGCTGAAAACCTTTTTCGACAACGATTCCTATACCGACGACCTCAGCCCCCGAAGCTTCAACTATACCAATAAGCCCCTTAGCCGCATTTCCGTCTGCAAGAAAATCGTCTATAATCAAAACCCTGTCATCTTTTGACAAATAATCCTTGGAT
>JAFQOB010000294.1 GCA_017395725.1 Clostridia bacterium | reverse complement strand
TTCTTCGACTATAGCGGGGACAATGGCAGACGAGATGAATAACAAAACTATTCCAAAAAAATCGTGAGGGATATCAGGCGAATAGCTTATAAAACCTATACCTATTTTATTAAAAAGAAGCTTTATAAGATTTGTGATATTTCCCGATGCCGATATACAACCTATTGCCGTTATGCCGAGCAAGATAAAACCTTTTGGAAAAACAAACTTACAGCTTATGTTTGATTCTGTTTTATCCGTATATCTTGAAATGAAAAAGGCGGGGAGAAGAAAGACCGTTAAATACAGTATAATATCCACACACGTGCAGATATTGTTAAAGATAACCCCATTATCCATCCCCGCATTAGATAAAAATGCTGATATAGCTTTATTGCAATGGGGCGTAAGCTGTGATAAGGCTATATGAAACAAAAGACCAAGGGATATGGCATCAATTGTTTTTTTGTATATTGCTTTTGTATTTACAGAATTGATACCGATACCCCCTTTCTTTATTTATTATATACGGTATATACAGTAGAATTATGCCTCGTAGTCGAGAACGACACGGGCTTCGGTTGTTGCGGCAACGATTTTTTTAACTTTTGCGTGTTCTCCGTCAACAGCGTAAATATCAAGGTCTTCTTTTGTTTCAAATTCGGTGTAGAGCATCATATCGTAGGACATAGGAGTTTGACCGAAGTCGAAACCGATTTCCATTTTTTTGATTTGGGGAACAAGGGGAACGAGAGCGTAAAGTCTGTCTCTTACAAGCTCCATATTTTGCAACTTTGTTCTGCCTTCAGCTTCTGCTTTAAATTTCCACATTACAATATGTTTGATCATAATATTTTACCTCTCAAGAAAATAATTTGTTACATAATTATACCATACAGTATGGTGAAAATCAACAAAAATAAAAAGTAAAATTTTTTATTGACCTACATATAGTGGAGGGCAGTTTTTTTGGGGGGAAAAAAGTGTCGAAAAAGGGGGATAAAAAACTTGTTTTTTGGCATAGAATAAAGCTTTTTAGGGTGGGAGAGGGGGGCGAGAGAAAACAATGCTAAAAAAGCAATATATACAATATGTTGTGTTGAGAAAGGGTATTGACACAATATTTGGTGTTGTGTTATAATAGTCACAATCACGATAAAATGACAAAAGACTGAGGAGGAGCAAAATGTTTACACACATAGTAAAAAGAGACGGAAGAGTCGAGCTTTTTGACGAGATAAAGATAACGAAAGCTATCCGTAACGCATTTACAGCATGCGAGTACGACTCGGATTATAACGTAAGCCGCCTTACGATGATGGTAGTAGAAAAGGCAGAAGAAAAATATAAGGATTCAACCCCCGATGTTGAGGGCGTACAGGATATAGTTGAACAGGTGCTTATCGAAAACGGTTACGCTACCGTTGCGAAGGCATATATCCTTTACCGTCAGAAGAGAAAGCACGCAAGAGAGATGGATTCTCTTATCGGTGCGACTATCGATATGTTCGGTAACTACCTTGGCGACAAGGACTGGTCGATTAAAGAAAACGCTAATATGCAGAGATCTGTAAACGGTCTTAATAACTACGTAAGAGAAGCGTTTACAAAGAAATATTGGCTTTATGAAGTATATCCCGAAGACGTAAGACAGGCACACGAAAGCGGTGACGCTCATATCCACGACCTTGGTTTCTTTGGACCTTATTGTGCGGGTTGGGATTTGAGACAGCTTCTTATGGACGGTTTCGGCGGTGTTGGCGGCAAGGTTGAAAGTAAGCCCGCAGGACATCTTCGTTCATTTCTCGGACAGATAGTAAACTCCACCTTTACAACACAGGGCGAAACAGCAGGTGCTCAGGCATGGAGCTCTATTGATACATATTGTGCTCCCTTTATTTACTACGATAACCTTACGTATGAACAGGTTAAGCAGTGTATTCAGGAATTTGTATTTAATATAAACGTACCTACCCGTGTAGGCTTCCAGTGTCCTTTCTCAAACCTTACATTTGACGTAAAGGTTCCCAATACCTTGAAGAACGAGCCCGTAATTATTCACGGCGAATATAAGGATAAGGTTTACGGCGATTTTCAGGAACAGATGGATATATTCAACAAGGCTTTCTGTGCCGTAATGCTTGAAGGTGATGCAAAGGGAAGAGTATTTACGTTCCCGATTCCTACTATTAATATTACAAAAGACTTTGAGTGGGACAGCCCCGTTGTTGACGAATTTATGAAGATTACATGTAAGTACGGTATTCCATACTTTGCAAACTATGTAAACTCCGACCTTTCTCCCGAAGATGCAGTATCTATGTGCTGCCGTTTGAGACTTGACAAGAGAGAGCTTCGTAAGAGAGGCGGCGGATTGTTCGGTTCTAACCCCATGACAGGCTCTATCGGTGTTTACACCATTAATATGCCAAGAATCGGTTACCTTAGTAAGACAAGAGAAGAGTTTTTTGAAAGACTTGAAAAGATTGCAAGAATCGGTAAGACCTCTCTTGAAATAAAGAGAAAGATTATTGAACATCAGTCAGATAAGGGCTTGTATCCTTATTCAACGTACTACCTTAGAAATATTAAGGCTCGTACAGGTGAATATTGGACAAACCACTTTAATACAATCGGCTTGGTTGGTATGAACGAGTGTTGTCTCAACTTCCTCGGTGTTGATATTGGTTCTGAAGAGGGTAAGAACTTCTCAATTGAAGTTATGAACTACCTCCGTGAGCTTATGAGTCAGTTCCAGGAAGAGACAGGCCATTCTTATAACCTTGAAGCTACACCTGCAGAGGGTACAACCTACCGTCTTGCAAAGCTTGACCGCGATATGTATCCCGATATTATTCAGGCAGGTTTGGAAGAACCTTTTTATACAAACTCCAGTCAGCTTCCCGTTGCATATACAGACGATATATTCGAATGTATGGAACTTCAGGACGAGCTTCAGTCCCTTTATACAGGCGGTACTGTTTACCACCTCTATATCGGTGAGCGTATTGAAGATATTCAGGTATGTAAGGACCTTATTAAGAACGTATTTGATAAGTATAAGATGCCCTATATTTCGATTACTCCTACGTTCTCGATTTGCCCCGATCACGGATATATCGTAGGCGAACACTTTACTTGCCCCGAGTGCGGACAGGAAGCAGAGGTTTGGTCAAGAGTTGTTGGCTATCTCCGCCCCGTTCAGAACTACAACAAGGGCAAGAGAGAAGAGTATATGAAGAGAAAGAAATTCGTTATCTAATAAGAAAAATTTAACCCCGCCGAGATCCTACGCTTCGCTAGAGGATGACAACGGCGGGGATTGTTTTTCTATTGCAAAAGATAATTTTGTGTGATATAATATAATTGAAAAGATGCAGAGGTGAGTTCGATGAATATAGCAGGTTTTCAGAAATCTTCATTTGTGGATTTTCCGGGGATAATATCTTGCGTGGTGTTTACTCCGGGGTGTAATATGAAGTGCGGATATTGCCATAATAAGCATATTCTTGGAGGAGATGCGACGAAGGTAGCTGCACTTGAGGTTATGGACTATTTGAATAAGAGAAAGGGTATGCTGAAAGGCGTTGTTGTATCGGGGGGAGAACCCACGTTGCAGTCCGACCTTGAAGCGTTTGTTGCGAGTGTAAAGGCTTTAGGATATATGGTTAAGCTTGATACGAACGGAACTAATCCCGAGGTTGTGAAAACTCTCTGCGAAAAGGGATATGTTGACTATGTTGCGATGGATATAAAGGCAAATACAGAAAAATATTCTCTTGTGGCAGGTTGCAGTATAGACATAGAAAAGGTGCTCAGGACTGTAACGTTTTTGAAAGAAAGCGGTGTTAAGCACGAGTTCAGAACGACGTTTTGTCCCGATTTGACCAAAGAGGATATTTTGGAGATATCCAAAACTATAGTGGGAGAAAGCGATTATTATTTACAGCAGTACAGACAGGTTGATGGAGAGGGAGTGCCGCACCCGAGAGCTTATGTGGAAGAGACAGCCAGATGCATTGTTGAAAATGGCGGTAGATGTACTGTAAGAGGACTGTAAAAGAAAAAAGTGAAAAGATAGAAAAAGGGGGAAAAAGAAATGAAATGTCCGGTGTGTGGCGAGACAAATAGTAAAGTAATTGATAGCAGACCAACAGATTCGGAGATAAGAAGAAGGAGAGAATGTATTTCTTGCGGAAGACGTTTTACTACTTATGAGGTACACGAGAAGGTGCCGCTTATTGTAATAAAGAAGAATGGAACGAAGCAGTTTTTTGACCGCAGTAAGATACTAAGCGGTCTTGACAAGGCTTGCTATAAGCGTTCTAAGATAACCCCTGAAGATATGGATAGGATTATAACGGAGATTGAAGTTGATTTGAGAAACGCATTTCAGACTGAAGTGCATACATCGGAGATAGGCAGACGAGTGCTTGAGAAGCTGCGTGATAT
>JAFQOB010000293.1 GCA_017395725.1 Clostridia bacterium | reverse complement strand
TCACAATATTAACACCAAAGACCCCTATTGCACCCACACACCAAACGGTAAAAATAATTAATATTAGACTGTTAAAATCAAAGGTTTTATATTCTATTTCCTCTGTATTATATTCGGGATTGGAAATATACGGGGCATTTCCCTCGTTTTTATTTGAACCTATATTAATCGCTGTATCTTCATCTTTTATTGGAGTATTTGGAGCAAAATCAACGTTGTCGTCATTATTCAAATCTTCGAAATCAACAACGTTTGCATTTTTATTACCGGGATTAATCCCCTCCCCTTGAGACACATTATTCTGCTGTATCTCTGTTTCTTCAACTTGAAAAGACAATTGAAATAGTGAAGGCATTCCAATTGCTCCAAAAGGTATTACTAATCTAACAGCAATCATTAACCAAATTATATATCTGCTTGTAGCTTTTAAATGCTTTTTCATCAAACCGGACAAAACAAGCAATAAAACTATAAAAATCGACATTGAAACTGTTAGCCCCAAAAAAGAGAACAAAAAATCTTTCATAAAATCACCTATTTTTTTTCTTTATCTCTCTAAGTCTTCTATCTAACAACTCAGACAATTCAAGCAATTCCTCTTCGCTTACGTCTTCAGATTCAACAAGCGAGGCAAACATCATCGGAAGTCTTCCGTTTGCTTTCTTCATCAACAAAACAGATTCTCCGGCAAAATATTCCTTTTCATCAATCAACGGAAAAAACTTGTGCGAATAACCGCTTTTATCTACATCTACAAAACCCTTATTTAAAAGTCTTGACAGCAAAACGTGGGCAGTCGGCACTTTCCAACTGTATTTTTCTGCTAAAAGCTTTACAACCTCACTTGCCTTTAACGCTCTTTTTTCAGTCCACAAAACCTTCATTATATCAAGTTCGGATTCCGGAAGTCGTTCAAATTCCATATTCTTTCACCTCATCAAAAATATCATAGACACTTTGTCTTCGATTTAAGTACAACAAACCGTAGACATATTGTCAATAGTTTTTTTGAAAAAAATAAAAAAGTCAGAGTTTCCAAATAATTGAAGTACTCCGACTTTTTTCATTTTTCATATTATTTCTCCCGACGAAAGCAGTCTTTCTGTTCCGTCTTCCGTTACTATTTTCAGGTAACAATCTTCGTTTACGCCGATTATCTTTCCCGTTATTTTTCTGTTGTTGTCAGCATAATCGGTTACAGTTACGTTTTCGCCTATCCACAGCATATTCTTTTCATATTGGTTTACGATTTCTGTTGGATTCGACTTTACAAGTGCTCCAAGTCTTATCGCAATGTCAGATGCAAGTGTCAACTTATCACCGTTAAAATAAGCACACCCTGCCCTATGTTTTATATCCTCGGGAAAGTCGTTTTCTGGCTCGGTAAGGTTTATTCCTATGCCCACTACTATGTTCTTTAAGCCCTCTTCTGTCGTTCGACACTCCGTAAGAATACCGCATATCTTCTTTTCGTTAAGCAATATATCATTTACCCACTTTATCTTAACGCCCGATACTCCTACGTTTTCCAACGCTCCCTTTACAGCTAATGCCGCTGCGGGTGTACATAAATTTATAGGAATATTAACCTCTGACAAACTCAAAACAACAGACATATATAAACCGCCGTTATAGGAAAAATACTGTCTGCCCATTCGCCCCTTTCCGCCGGTTTGGCTGTCAGCTATTACTGTCAAAAGGTGCTGTGCATTGGTATTTTCAAGGGCTATTCTGTTCGTCGAATCAACACATTTATAGTGATGTATTTTTATTTCGTTAATTATCTTTTCGGTCATTTTTCCCTCTAATAAAAATTTATTATCTACGTCGTTTTATAAGAATGCTCTGCCAAATAAGATGTATAGTCATCATAATCGCCGTTAAACACATTCACGTCAATATACTTCTCTTCAC